>DASXMK010000431.1:0-3796 GCA_036495705.1 Caulobacteraceae bacterium
CATACCAGCCCCGCGCGGAAGCCGGTCCCGCGACGGCGGCGCTTCCCAGCGTCAGGGCGGCCATGGCGCCAGTGACCAACGTTTTCATGGCGATCTCCTTGCAAAGAAGAAAGCCTGCAAACTAAAGGCCTGTGGTTGAACCGAGGATGAACGCCATCGACAGGTCTGGCCGGTGCAAAAAAAGCCCCGCGCCCTCTTTCGAGGAGGCGGGGCCCACCTAGTCAGGCAGCTGACTAGTAATAAGGATAGTCGTAGCAGTCCGGCCGGACGATGTAGCGGCCGTAGTACGGACTCCACACGGTGCAGCCATAGCCATAGTATGGATAGCCACCGTAGTAATAGCCCGGCCAGAAGCCGAAGCCCCAGCCGCCGCGGTAGCCGTAGCCGCCGCGATAGCCGCCGCGGTAGCCGCCGCTGAAGCCACCAACGCGGGAGCCGCCGCGAGCACCGCCGGAGAAGTGGCTGCCGCTCGTGCGGTGCTGCGCAACCGCTGGGGCGGTGGTCACCGCCATGGCGCCGGCCGCGGTCAGGGCGGCGACGCCGGCCGTCAAGATCCGTTTCATAGGAACCTCCTGATCTCGTCCCTTGCCAAGGAAAACGCGCGAACCGCGCCGCGGCTGCGTCAGGAGGAGATTTGTGAGGGTTCAGTCGAGGACGACGGCCCTCATCGCGCCGTGGGTCACCACCCGGCGCATGACCGCCACCGAGCCCGGTCCGCCGTTTTCCGGCCGAGCCAGGGTGATGACGTACCAGCTGCCGTCGGGCAGGCCGCGGAAGCTGAAACGGTTGGCGGCGTCGCACGTAGTCTTGCGCGCATAGCTGGCGTAGTCGCCGCTGGCGCTGGTAGGCGTGCGGGCGCGGACGATATCGGCCGGAATGGCGGCGGTGTCGGTAGAGCCGTAGAGAATGAACATCCGCCGGCGGACCCACGGCGTCTCTGGCGTCAGGATCACATCGCGGCCGCGGCACGAATAGACGGTGTCGCCGGAGCGGTAGTTGAGGACGCCATAGATCGAGCCGGCGCCGGGCGCCCGCGACCAGCTGAAATCTTGCTCGTTGAAATCCTCGCCAGCGCCCGGCCGATACACCGGCGCCGGCCCGCTCGGCGCCACCGTTTCGCAGGCGGCAAGCAGGATGAGGAACGCCAGCACGGGAAAGAACGACTTTTTCATGCCGGCAAACCTACGGCGGACGCGGGCGCTCGGCAACGCTGCGATGGGCATTGCGCCCATGCCCCCTTGGCGGGCGCCGACTAAGCGGCGATAACCTCAAAGAGGCCTTCGCGTGGCCCGACAAAATCCCTGTTCAGGAGAGTTATCGCCATGAGGGCTGCGGTGTTGAGAGAAGTCAGGACCCCACTCAGCATCGAGGATGTCAAGATCGGCAAGCCCGGCCCGCATGAGGTGCTGATCCGCACGGCCGCGGCCGGCGTGTGTCACTCCGACCTGCATTTTATCGAGGGCTCGTATCCCTACCCCCTTCCGGCGGTGCTCGGCCACGAAAGCGCTGGCGTCGTCGAGCAGGTGGGCTCGGAAGTGAGGACCGTGAAGCCCGGCGACCACGTGATCACCTGCCTGTCGGCTTTCTGCGGGCACTGCGAATTCTGCCTCAGCGGCCACATGAGCTTGTGCGTCAGCCCCGAGACCCAACGCGAGAAAGATGAGGAGCCGCGGCTCGCGCAGGACGTCGGGCCTTTGTCGCAGTTCCTCAATCTGTCCAGCTTCGCCGAGCAGATGCTGATCCACGAGCATGCCTGCGTCGCCGTCCGGCCGGATATGCCGCTCGACCGCGCCGCCCTGATCGGCTGCGGCGTGCTCACAGGCGTCTGTTCGGTGTTCCGCACCGCCAAGGTCAGGCCTGGGGAAACGGTCGCCGTTGTCGGCTGCGGCGGGGTGGGACTGGCGGCGATCAACGGGGCGGCCATCGCTGGTGCCAGCCGGATCATCGCCGTCGACATGTCCAAGGCCAAGGACAACATGGCCCGCAATTTCGGGGCCACGGACTTCGTCTGCGCCGGCGAGACCGACGCCGTGAAGGAAGTCCTCGAGATGACCAAGGGCGGTGTCGACCACAGCTTCGAGGCCGTCGGCCTGTCAAAGACCGCAGAGCAGGCGTTTGGCATGATCAAACGAGGCGGCGACGCCAACATCATCGGCATGATCCCGATCGGCCAGAGCGTCACGGTTCCGGGCTACGCATTCCTGGGCGAGAAGAAGCTGCAGGGCTCGCTGATGGGCTCAAACAATTTCCCGGTCGACATGCCGAGGCTGGTGGACATGTATATGGCCGGCAAGCTGAAGCTCGACGACATGATCTCGCGGCGCATCAAGCTCGAGAACGTCAACGAAGCCTTTGACGAGATGAAGTCCGGGCAGATCGCCCGCTCGGTGATCGTCTTCGACGCCTGACTCCAAAAGCAAGCGCCCCGAACCGCAGGGTCCGGGGCGCCATAGGCTGAGGTTAAGCTGTCCTAGAAGCGATGCCAGCGGCCGTGCAGCCAGTAGCCGCGGTCGTCCCGGTCCTTCACCCAGTGATAGGTGGTGTCCGGGAACGTCCAGGTGTCATCGTAGAAGGTCACGCCGACATCGGCCGGATAGGTCAGCCGATCGCCGTGCACGTGCCAGCATTCGTTGTAGCGGTTGCACACCACGGCGGCGCTGGCCGACGTCGTCGCGGCGAGCCCACCCAGGGCGACCAGAGCGCCCAAGGCGGCGACAAGAGGTCTCTTCATTCCAGTCATGGCAAATCCTCGGAGTGTTAGCCCTCTCCCTGGCTGGAGAAACCCGAAAATCGCCCGCCCGGTTCCCTGGCCAAGTGCGAGCGCTCAGGCCGCCAATATTCTACGAACCTCGGCCTTGGGATCGAATTCGACGCGACACTCGAGATCGAAGATCATGGTCGCACGACGTTCAGCGTCATAGGCGGGCCAGGACGGCAATCCGGAAGTTTCCGGCGCGCCCGTCCTGGCGAAGGCGAGCCAGGCAGTCGCCATGTGATCGGCCATGATCTGCGGGGCCTCGCCGGGGCCGACGAAATTGCGTGCAACCTCGACATTGTCGAACACCAGGGGAATTTCCAGGGCGTGCGGAGTCTTGAGCGCCCCGCGCGCCACCGGCGTCTCCCAAGCCAGCTCGTAGACGAACGCCGGCGCCCCGCCCTGGGCGGCCTTGCGTTCCGCCAGCCGGATCGAGTTCGCCCAGAACATGGACACAGTCTGGATGGCGCACACCAGATGGGTCGGCGAATAATCAGGATAGCGCGTGCGAAGAGCCTCGATCAGCGCCGCGGCCTTGTCTCCCGCCACGGTCCGAGCCCGTTTGTCGACATCCTCGTCGGTCATGTGGCCGAAGGTCGGCGTTCTGAACTGGAACAGAGTCGACTCGTCCTTGTTGGTGCCGATCATGAGCGGGACGTCGATGCTTTCGGCCGGTCCCGCCGGATCGAACGGGTGGCGCGGCAGCGTTTTCGCATCCAGACAAGGCGCGAAACCATCTGCCGGGCTGGGACCGGTTACGGCCGTCGCCGCGGCATGTATCTCGGCGGCCGGCAGCTCCGCCAATCGGCTGATATTTGCTTCGGTCAGGCTCAGCCTGGCGAGCAGAGCGCGCGCGAGTTCGCTCGCCCGGTCCGGCGACTGGGCCCGCAAGCCCGGTCCGCTCTGCACGATCGCCTTGTGGAAGAGACCCTTCGCGCCTGGCATCGCCATCAGCAACGAGACCTTCCAGCCGCCGCTGCTTTCCCCGAATATGGTCACGTTGTCCGGATCGCCCCCGAACGCGGCGATGTTGTCGCGCAC
>DASXMK010000432.1:0-5126 GCA_036495705.1 Caulobacteraceae bacterium
CCCAGCGATCAAGGAGAACACCATGTCGACGATTTCCGGCTCCCCAGGCGTCTCCGAATCCGGCGAGCCGCGGACCGCCCTGCAACGGCCGATCTCTGGCGTTTGGGCGCCGCGCGTCCTGTCACTCCTGCGGATCATGGCCGCGCTGCTGTTCATCGAGCACGGCCTGATGAAGCTGGTCGCGTTTCCGGCCCCGCAGCCCGGCGTGCCGCACCCGCTGCCGCCGATACTGATCGTTGCGGCCCTCATCGAGGTCGTCAGCGGCGGATTGTTGGCCGTGGGTCTGTTCACGCGCATCGCCGCCTTCATCGCCGCTGGCGAGATGGCGGCCGCCTACTTCATGGTCCACGTGCAGATGGGGTTCTGGCCGGCCCTGAACCAGGGCGAGCCGGCGATCCTGTTCTGCTTCGTGTTCTTCTATCTGGCCTTCGCCGGCGCCGGCGCGTGGAGCCTGGACGCATGGCGGCGGCGGTGACGGCGCCGGCGAGGGGAGAATGACGATGCCCTACGACATTCCGACCCTGCTGCTGCGGAACCTCAACGAGGTGTTCGGCGAGATCGATCCGGTCCGCCGGCGCAGGGCCGTCGACGAGATCTTTCATGAAGACGCGGTGTTCCACGATCCGAGGGGCGCGTACCGCGGCCGCGACGAGATCGATCGCATCGCCGGCGTCATCAAGGCGACGCACCCCGACTTTCGCTACCAGCCGCTCGCCGACCCGGAGGTGAGCGGCGACAGTGGCCGGGTCGTGTGGGTGTCGGGCCGCCCAGGCGAGGCGCCCGAATACGCCGGGACCGACTTCATCATCGCCCGGGACGGCAAGATCGCCGCCGTCTATCTGTATTTCGACAAGCTGCCCTAAGCCCCGCGAACGTGTTGCTCATGCCCTCGTAATGGGTCAGAGCGCCGGGATGCATGAACTCCTGAGCCTCAAGGACCGGGTGCGGCGGGCGCGGCGGCGCCTGGGCGAGATCGCCATCTGGCGGGTGCGCGAAACGCGGGGTCTGGGACCCTGGACGTTCGATGGCGCGCCGATCGCGCTCGGGGCGGCATGGCCGCAGCAACGGGGCGTGCATCGCCTGGCCGGCGGGGCCTTCGAGGTTCCGGGCGACTGGCCGCTGGCGGAGACATGGCTGGCCCTGGACGTCGGCGGCGAAAGCCTGCTGGCCATCGACTACGAGGGCGCGCCGCGGACGCTTCTTGGCCTCGATGGGCGCCACAACCTGTTTCCGCTCGACGGCCGAAAGGGGCGCCTGGATATCGAAACGGTGGCCCGCGGCCCGTTCGGGCAATGGATCGCCGATCCGCGGTTGCGCCGGGCGGAGCTGCGCCGGATCGAGCCGGACCTGACCCAATTCGAGCGCACGGCGCGGTTGGCCATCGATCTGGCCGAGGCCCTGGGCGATCACGAGCTTTGCCCGATCCTCATCGAACGGGTCGAAGAGGCCCTGGCCCGGCTCGACTGGCCGAGCCTGACCGCCGAAGTGGCGGCGCGCCCCAGCCCGTTCGCCGTGGGTTACGGCGGGCGCGATGTGGAGCCGCGGACGTGGCCGGTTACGCCCCTGGGGGAGGCCGAACGGGCCTCCATCGCCCCGGCGCTGGCGTGGCTGCAAGCCGAACTGCGGGCCCTGAGGACCCGGTTCCCACCCGTGGGCCGGGTCGCCCTGGTGGGTCACGCCCACCTTGACACCGCCTGGCTGTGGCCGATCGAGGAAACGCGCCGGAAGGCCCGGCGGACCTTCGCCACGGCGGTTGAACTTCTGAAGCGCCACCCGCGGTTCCGTTTCGCCCAGTCGTTCGCCGAATATTACCGCTATCTGGAGGACGACGATCCGGCCCTGCTGGCGGCGGTCCGCGCCCAGGTGACGGCCGGCGGCTGGGCTCCCACGGGCGGGCTGTGGGTCGAGCCGGACATCAACATGCCGGCCGGCGAATCCCTGGTCCGCCAGGCCCTCTATGGCCAACTTTATTTCCAACGGGCTTTCGGCCAGCGGCATACGGTCGCCTGGCTGCCGGACACTTTCGGCTTTTCCCCGGCCTTGCCGCAGATCCTGGCCGGGGCGGGGCTTTCCAGCCTGTTCACCATCAAGCTCGGCTGGTCGGAGACCAACCGTTTTCCGCACACCCGCTTCTGGTGGGAAGGGATCGACGGCTCGCGGGTGCTGGTGCAGCAGTTCAACACCCCGGAGGACACCTACAACGGCCTCGTCGATCCGGCCTCGCTGCTGCGCGCCTGGCGCAACCACAGCGACAAAGCGTTGGCCGGCGAAGTGCTGCAGCCGGTCGGCTATGGCGATGGCGGCGGCGGGCCGACCGCGGAGATGATCGCCGCGGCCCAGGCGATGGAGGATTTTCCGCTGGCGCCGGCCACCCGTTTTGTGACGCCGGAAGACTATTTCGCCGCCGCCCACGAGGAAGCGAAGGCGGCGGCGCCGGCGGTGTGGGTGGGTGAGCTGTATCTCGAATACCACCGCGGCGTCCTGACCAGCCAGGGACGGACCAAGCGGGCGCATCGCCGGGCCGAGCGCGACCTGGTGGCGGCGGAGACTCTGGGGTCTCTGGCGGCGCTCTTGGGCGGCGCGCCGCCGGCCTCGCTGGAGCCGCTGTGGCGCACCCTGGTGGTCAACCAGTTCCATGACATTCTGCCCGGCAGCAGTATCGGCGATGTCTACGCCCGCACCGAGCGCGAGCTCATCGAAACCATCGCCGCCGCCAGCGAGATCGCCGACCGGGCCCTGGCCGATGTGGCCGAGCGGCTGGATGGCGCGGGCGAAGCCGGCCTGCTGATCGTCAATCCGGACCTCAATGCGCGGCCGGTGCGCCTCGCCAGCCCTGTCCCGCTGCCGGGCGGCCAGGCCAGCGAAGACGGCTTTCTCCTGGCCTCCGAGGCCCAGGTTCCGGCGCTGGGCGTGCTCACCGGTCGGCCGGCCCCGGCGCTCGGCGTCACGTGCGACGCCCGCAGACTGGAAAACGATTTCCTGCGCCTCGAACTGGCCGACGACGGGACCCTCGCCTGCGTGTTCGACAAGCGCGCCGGGCGCGAGGCCCTGGCCGGGCGCGGCAACCAGATCTGGGCCTACCACGACCAGTCCCGGGACTATGACGCCTGGGACATCGAAAGCGACTATGAGCGGCGCGGCGAGGAAGTGAAGGCGCAGGCTATCGAGGTCGTCGAAGCCGGCGGCCAGCGCGGGGCGGTGAAGATCACCCGCCGCGTCCGGCATTCGACCATGGTCCAATCGGTGCGGCTGTGGGCCAATTCGCCGCGCATCGATTTCGCCACCCGCTTCGACTGGCGGGATCGACGTGTACTGATCAAGGCCCGCTTCCCGCTGGCGGTGCGCGCCGACCAGGCGAGCTTCGAATGCGCCTTCGGCGTGCATCATCGCCCGACCCATGCCAACACGTCCTGGGACGCGGCCCGCTTCGAGGTCGCCTGCCACCGCTTCGTCGACCTGTCGGAGCCCGGCTATGGCGTCGCCCTGCTGAACGACGGCCGCTATGGCTGTCACGCGCGGGGGAGCGAGCTCGGCCTTTCCCTGCTGCGCTCGCCGATCCTGCCTGACGTGATGGCCGACGAAGGCGTCCAGGACCTCACCTATGCCCTGCTGCCGCATGCCGGCGACTGGGTCGCCGGCGGCGTACTGGGCGAAGCCGAGGACCTCAACCGGCCGCTCTTGCATCGCCCGCTGGAGGCGGCGCGAGATGGGTCGCGCGCTGTGCTGGCGGTGGAGGGACCGAACCTGGCCCTAGGCGCGCTCAAGCCGGCCGAGGACGGCGACGGGCTTATCCTGCGCGTCTATGAGGCGGCCGGGGGCCGCGGGCCGGTGGCCATCCGTCCGCCGCCAGGCTGGCGCGTGGCCGGCGAAGTCAGCCTGCTGGAGGACGCGCTGGCCGGCGCCGACCCGGTCATCGGCCCGTTCCAGATCCGTTCGTTCCGCCTCACCCGCTTGTGAGCCGCCACAGCGATTGTTAGAGCGGGCCGCACGCGGGCGTGGCGGAATTGGCAGACGCGCCGGACTCAAAATCCGGTTCTGGTGACAGAGTGTCGGTTCGACCCCGACCGCCCGCACCATCCTGCTTCGCGCTTCAGCTCGGAGTGCGATCTCGACGAGACCATCCGGCGCACGCTTTATCTTCGCGCCTACCGGTGACGCCCGCGAACTTCAGCGGCCCATGACCGGTCGTGTCTCAATTTGAGACCCGGCTGCGGAACCAGCGCCAGCCGCGCCAGGCGGCATAGACGAAGGCGACGCCGGCGAGGGCAAGCAAACCCAGGCTGGTACGCGACACGTGCATCAAGCGGCCGGCGGCGATCAATGCGATGCCGACAAGAGCGAGATCGCGAGCCCATTGCTTCACGGCTCGAACGGCCTCCCGTTTCGCATAGGGTCCGCGCTTGCCAGGTTGCGGCCGGCGCGGCTCGATGCGCTCGGCAATATCTTCCATCGCCCAGAGCGTGTCCACGACCCCGGCCTGCGCGGCGCACGGCCGGCGGTTCCACGGCGATCCGCGTACGGACCTTTTCAAACCGCGCGACTCTGGCGACAACAGGTCCGACAGGACGGAGGGCCGCCATGGTGAGCCGCGACTTCCAACTCCAGATCGAAGGCTATGGCCTGACCACCGCCGAGATCCACTACCGCCTGCCCGACCACCCCTCGCTGCTGCAGCTCTACCTCTGGCAGGATTACGACCTGGCCCCGGAATTTCCGATCCTGCGGCGTTTCCTCGACCACTGGCGACGCGAGCTCGAAGGGGCGCTGCATTCGGTGCGCGTCGCTCACCGCCGACTCATCAGGCCGTCCGAATGGCGGGCGGTGGACGGGATCATCCGCATTCATTGACCGTTGGTCCCGTCAGCAACGACGAGGAGACGGACATGAACGACATTCCCTCCAGGCGCGGGGCCATGCTGGCGAGTCTGGGCTTAAGCGGCGCGCTGGCCCTGGCCGGCTGCGCCAAATCCGCGCCCACGGGCGAAGACGTCTCGGCGACTGAAGACCTGATGCGCGAGCACGGGGTGCTGCGGCGGATCCTGGTGGTCTATCGCGCGGTGGCCCCGATGCTGCGGGCCAATCCGGCGCAGGTGGACGCCGTCGCACTTGGCCAGGCGGCCGATCTC
>DASXMK010000433.1:0-2549 GCA_036495705.1 Caulobacteraceae bacterium
CTCGGTTTTCAGGAGCCAATGGGTCGCTTCCATCTATCCCCTCCGTAGAGTTGGTCGGCGCGGCGCTCGAAACAGCTTACCAGCCGGTCGGCGGCGCGTTCGAAATTGGCCGCCAGGAGCCGCTCGAGCAAGTGCGAGCGGAACTCGAAATCGATATCGAAGGTCAATTCTGCACCGCCCGGGGCGAGCGCGAACAGCCAGCGGTTCTCGAGCCGTCGAAATGGACCAGAGAGCAAGTTGACATCGATGACCAGACGCGGCCGGTCCAGACGCACGCGGGTGGCGAAGCGCTCGCGGATCACGGCGAATTTCACCTCGGCTTCAGCGTCGAGCGTGATCACGCCGTCCCCCTCCTGGCGCCGGTTCCAGGCCCGCAGCCCACTGATCCAGGGCACGAACTGGGGATAGGCCTCCACGTCGCCGACCAGATCGAACAGGGCCTGCGGCGCGTACGGCAGGCGCCGGATCAGGCGGTGGCGCAAACCGCGCTCTTGGAGGCCGCCGCGCGCGCCGCCTTTAGCTTGGCGAAGTCTTCCCCGGCATGGTGCGACGAGCGGGTCAGCGGGCTGGCCGAGACCATGAGGAAGCCCTTCGCCCGAGCGACGGTGGCCAGGTTTTCGAACTCTTCCGGCGTCACGAAGCGATCAATGGGCGCGTGTTTGCGCGTTGGCTGCAGGTACTGACCGATGGTGATGAAATCGACCCCGGCCGAGCGCATGTCGTCCATCACCTGAACCACCTCGCCCTTGGCTTCGCCCAGACCGACCATGAGGCCGGATTTGGTGAACAGGCCGGGGGCCCGTTCCTTCACCCGCTCGAGCAGCCGCAGGGAATTGTAGTAGCGCGCGCCGGGGCGGATGGAGAGATACAGGCGCGGGACCGTTTCCAGGTTGTGGTTGAAGACGTCAGGGCCCGAGTCGATCACCGCGTCGGCCGCCGACGCGGGCTTGCGCAGGAAATCCGGAGTCAGGAGCTCTATCGTGGTGGCGGGCGAGGCGGTCCGGATCGCCGCCACGACGGCGACGAAATGCGCTGCGCCGCCGTCGGCCAGGTCATCGCGGTCGACGGAGGTGATGACCACGTGGCTGAGGCCCATAGCCGCCACCGCGGCGCCGACCCGCCCCGGCTCTCCCGGATCCAGCGGCGAGGGTCGACCGGTCGCGACGTTGCAGAACGCGCACGCCCGGGTGCAGACTTCGCCCAGGATCATCATGGTGGCGTGGCCGACGCTCCAGCATTCGCCGATGTTCGGGCAGGCGGCCTCTTCGCAGACCGTGACCAGGCCGTGGTCACGGACCGTACGCAGGGTTTGGCTGTAGCCGGGCGAGCCGGGGGCGCGTACGCGCAACCATGGCGGCTTGCGCAGCATCGGGCTGTCCGGCCGCGACTGCTTTTCCGGATGCCGCAGCGCCCTGTCGATGACCGTGACCATGATGCCCTAGATCGTTGTTGTCGGCGCAAGGATCAAGCGCAGCTTGCGACCGCCTTTCCATGAGCGACAGCCGTCTGTAGCGTTCGCCGGGGCCCGGGAACAAGGGCTCGGGAGAGCCTGGAAGCGGTATGAAACGCCAATTCGACCCCAAACTGGCGCAGAGAAGCCTGTTCGACGCGCTCCTGGACGCGGCTCGCGAGTATGGCGCACGCAAGCCGATCCTCGAGGATCAGGAACGCCGTCCCCTCTCCTACACTGACCTCATCCGGGCCAGCTTCGCGCTTGGCCGCAAGATCGCCGCCCACACCCGGGGGGGCGAAAACGTCGGCGTCTTGCTGCCCTCGAGCGCCGGGGCCGTGGTGACTGTGTTCGCCTTGCACGCCTACGGCCGGGTCCCGGCCATGCTGAATTTCACCGCCGGGCTCAGGAACCTGCGCGCGGCCGTCGGCCTGGCCAAGGTCAGCCGCGTGCTGACCTCCCACCGCTTCATCGAACAGGGCAAGCTGCACGATGTGATCGACGCCCTCGAGCAGCACTGCGTCGTCACCTATCTGGAGGATATGCGCCGGCAGATCGGCGCCTTTGACCGGGCGATGGCGCTTGGCGCGTCCCTTGCCGCTCGCCACGTGCGAGCCAGGGCGTCGCCGGATGATCCCGCCGTTATCCTGTTCACCTCGGGCAGCTTCGGGGCGCCGCGCGGCGTGGTGCTCAGTCACGCCAATCTGTTGGCCAACGTCGCCCAGGTGGCCGCCCACATCGACCTCGACCCCGATTGGGTGATGTTCAACCCGCTGCCGGTGTTCCACTGCTTCGGCCTGACCGGCGGCGTGCTATTGCCGATCCTGACCGGAATGAAGGCGTTCCAGTATCCGAGCCCGTTACACGTCAAACAGATCCCGGCCCTGGTCCAGGACAGTCGCGCCAGCATCCTTTTGGCCACCGACACCTTCGTCAATCAGTACGCCCGCGCCTCGGAAGGCCGTGAACTCGCCGGGCTGAAGTTCATCGTCTGCGGGGCCGAGAGGGTGCGTGAGGAGACCCATCATCTGATCCGCGACCGGTTCGGTCCGGTGCCGGTTCTCGAGGGCTACGGGGCCACCGAGGCCTCGCCGGTCAT
>DASXMK010000434.1:0-2644 GCA_036495705.1 Caulobacteraceae bacterium
TTCCGCTACGGCGGGGCCAACCAGCCGGTGATCCAGCAGGCCATCCCCACCCCGGCGCCGGCGTCCCTGACCCTGGCCCAGCAGTGCACGGAGCAACTGGCCTCCTACGGCTATAGCTCGGCGCCCCTGACCTTCGGTCCCGATCACCTGTGGAGCTACAGCGTCGGCGAGAAGGCGCGCCTGGCGGATGGCCGCATGACCTTCAACGCCGACGCCTACTACGTCGACTGGAAGGACGTGCAGAGCCGGCTGCTGCTCAACTGCTCCTACTTCTTCACCGACAACAAAGGGGCCATCCGGGCCGAGGGCCTGGAGCTGGAATCCACCATTCGCCTGACGCCGCAATTCACCATCAGCGCCAACGGGGCGTTCAACGACTCCCAGGCCAACGGCAATATTCCAACGGTCGGGGCGTTCAATGGCGACTATGCGCCCTATTCCCCGAAATGGACCGCCTCGGTTTCCGGGTTCTACGATACGCCGGTGGCGGACGGCACGCTGCAGCTTCAGGCCGGCTACCACTATCGCAGCAAGATGCAGACCACGTTCAACCCGCTGTCGACGACCATCGTCAACGGCAAGCTGGCTGCCAACGGGCCGAACGCCGGATTCGCCATCATTCCGCCGGCGAACGATGTCAGCGCCTCGATCACCTATGACATCGGCCGTTATGAGTTCGGCATCTTCGGCAACAACCTCACGGATGGGACCAAGATCACCGACATCGGCCGGGCCACCTATTACCAGCTCTACCAGGCCGGAGACCGGGTCACCTACGCCCGGCCGCGCACGGTGGGCGCCCGCGTGCGGGTGAAGTTCTGAGGCGAGGCGCAGAGTCCGCTCGCCCGGCGGGCGCCCTGGCGCGGCGGCTGTTGTCCGTGGCGTTGGGGGCCTGGGCCCTCGCCGGCGGCCAAGCCCGCGCCGGCCAGACGCCCATCGACGCGCCAGAGCTAGCGAGCCCGGGACCCTACGCGGTGGGTTTCGCCAGCCTGACCTTCGTCCAGCCGAACCAGCCCGATGCGTTGGCCTGGCGGCCAGGCAAGACCAGCCTGCCTACCCGTCCGCGGGTTCTGCCGGTCGATGTCTGGTATCCGGCCCGGGCGCGGCCAAAGGCGCGGCCGGTGACCTATGCCGGGGCCCTGACCGACGAAGACGGTCGCCCCGTGGCTTTCACCATTCCAGGCCACGCGGTCCGCAATGCGCCGGGCACCAGCGGGGCCGTTCCGCTGGTTATTCTGGCTCACGGCTACGGCGGCACGCCGGTGGCCATGCGCTGGCTGGCGGAGAACCTTGCGTCCAAGGGCTATGTGGTCGCCGGCCCGCATTTCAACGATCCGCCGATCACCGATCCGCAGGGCTTCCCCGGACCTCTCGCCCGGCGGCCCCTGGACATCGCCTTCGTCGCCGCCGAGGCTCAGAAGCGGGCGCGGGCGCGAACCGGTGTGTTCGCCGCCGCCGATCCGACCCGGACAGTGCTGATCGGCTATTCCATGGGTGGCTATGGCGCGCTGACCACCGCCGGCGCGGCTCTCGAGTCGGAGCTGGCCCCGGCCACGCATGGCGCCCTGGCCCCATTTGTCCGTGGCGCCGCCCGCGCCGGCGAGCTGAGGGTGGCCAATCTCAGGGCCGTGGTCCTCGTCGCTCCGGCCGGGCTGTTCCCTGCCGGCGAGGCCTGGGGCGCGACCGGTCTGGCTGCGATCACCGCGCCCAGCCTGTTCATCGTCGGCGATAAGGACCGGACCGTCGGCTACGATCCCGGGGTCAAGACCCTGTATGACCAGGAAGCCCACGCTCCGCGCTATCTGCTGACTTTCGAGAACGCCGGCCATTCCATCGGCATGGATGCCGCGCCGGCGCAGATGCGCAGCCGCTTGTGGGATCAGGATTGGTTCGAGGATCCGGTGTGGCGCAAGTCGCGGGTCATGGCGATCGAACAGCACTTCATCACCGCCTTTCTCGACCGCTATGTCAAAGGCGATGTGTCCAAGACTGCTTATCTCGACGTGACCGAGCCGATCGCGAGCCGCGGCGCGTGGCCGAGCCGGCCGGGGGAGGCCTATGACGCCGTCAGCCCCGGCCGCGCCCCGATCACGGTGTGGAAGGGCTTCCACCATCGGGACTCCACCGGCCTGGAGCTGAGGTTCGCCCCGGCCGCGCCCTAATCGATGAGCGCGGGCTCGGTCTCGAGGCCGGCGCGCACCCGGAACCGGCTGATCAGCCAGCTGCGGAACAGCGACACCACCGGGTCAGCCAGGTCTTCGGAGTGCAGTTTCAGATAATAGCCGTAGCCCTCTTCGAACACCTCGGCGTAGGGCGCGACCAGGCGGCCGGCCGCGATCTCACCGGCGAACATGTCGATATCGGCCAGGGCCACGCCGCCGCCGGACATCGCGTAGGTCACGGCGGAGAGAGCGGTGTCGAAGGCCAGGCCCTTGTCGGTGTCGCCCTCGATACCGCACTGTTTGAGGAAGCTGGCCCACAACAGTCCGCGTGGCTCGCCTTCCAGGCGCACGAGCAGCAGATCGTTGTCGGCGAGGAACCGGACCAGGCTCTTGCCGGCGTGCAGGCTGGCCAGTTCGGGCGAGCACACCGGGCTCACCCGCACCATCCATAAGAGGTCGGTCACGGAATCGTCGACGCTTGG
>DASXMK010000435.1:0-1542 GCA_036495705.1 Caulobacteraceae bacterium
CGAAGGTCTCGCCATAGAGATGCTCGGCCATGATGTAGCTGGTGAAGCACTCCAGCATCGGCACGCACACGTATTGGCCCTCGCCGGTGTGCTCCTTGTGGCGCAGGGCGGCCAGGCAGGCGATGGCGGCGAAGAGGCCACTGGTCTTATCGGCGATGATCGAGGCCGGCGGGCGGAAAGGGGCGTCCGGATTGCCCAGGCGCTCCAGTCCGAACGAGCCGCTGGCCGCCTGGATCAGATCGTCGAACGCCTGACGCCCGGCGTACGGGCCCTCGGGGGCATAGCCCATGGCCTCCACATAGACGATGTCGGGTTTGATCGCCTTGACCGCCTCATAGGAGAAGCCCAGGCGCTCGACCGCCTCGGGACGCATGTTGTGGATGAAGATGTGGGCGCGGCTTAGGATTTTACGCAGGGCGCGTCGGGCTGGCTCGGTCTTGAGATCCAGGGCCACCGAGCGCTTGTTGCGGTTCAGGGCGACGAACAGCGGGCCCATGGTGCGGGTGTTGGGCGCCTTACCGGAATGGCGCTGGCGATCGCCTCCCGGCTCCTCGATCTTGATGATGTCGGCGCCGTGATCGCCCAGCGTCTGGGTGGCGTAGGGCCCGAGCACGAACTGGGTGAGGTCGACCACGGTGACGCCGGCGAGCGGCCCCGGACTGTCCTGGCTCATGGCGCGTCTCCGACGGAATTCCGGACGTGTCATGCGACGAGGGGGGCGGCCCTGGCAATGGGCCTTTGACAAGGCGGGGGCGGCGGCGTTGAGTTTGAGAGACGCAGCCAGAAGAGACGCCAGCACCCATGACCGACCACCTGATCGAGACGTTCCACGACGGCATCGCCACCCTGACCATGAACCGGCCCGAGGCGCGCAACGCCCTGACGGCCGAGATGCAGGCGGGCCTGTTCGAGGCCATTCCGCGCCTGGCGGCCGACCGCAAGGTGAGGGTGATCGTGCTGACCGGCGCCGGGCGGGCGTTCTGCGCCGGCGGCGACGTCAAGGGTTTCGCGGCCCGCAATGCCGATGGTGGCGCCGAGCGCGGTTTCGACCTGGAAGCCCGGGTGCACGGTCTTCGCCAATCCATGGAAGTGGTCCGATGGCTGGCCGAGGCCCCCAAGCCGACCCTCGCGGTGATCCCTGGCGCGGCGGCGGGCGCAGGCCTGTCGCTGGCGTTGGCTTGCGATCTGCGCGTGGCCGCGGCCGACGCCAAGCTGACCACCGCCTTTTCCAAGGTCGGTCTCGCCGGCGATTACGGCGGATCCTATTTCCTGACCCAGCTCGTGGGCGCGGCGAAGGCGCGCGAACTCTATTTCACCGCCGACGTGATCTCAGGAGCGCAGGCCGCAGCTCTCGGCGTCGTTAATGAAGCCGTCCCGGCCGAGGACCTGGAGGCCGCGGCCGATCGCTGGGCCCGGCGTCTGGCGTCTCTGCCGACCGTGGCCGTCGGCTATATGAAGCGCAACCTGAACGCCGCCGCGCACTCGGCCTTGTCGGAAGTGCTCGACCTTGAGGCCATGCACATGGTGCGGACCTTCATGACC
>DASXMK010000436.1:0-2679 GCA_036495705.1 Caulobacteraceae bacterium
TCCCCCCACTCCTGCCACTATATTCGTCTAGAGTTAGTCCCTAAAGACGCGGCCTGCCGCGCAGATGGAAGAGAGTTCGAAAGACTAGAGATGGCCAAGTCACCCGGCATCGCACCTACCGGCCTTCGCCGCGGCGCTCCAGCCAGCGTGGCGCCCGCGCGCGTGGTCGCGCCGGCTGAGCCTAAGAAGCCGTTCAATCCGATCCAGTTCCTGCGCGAGACGCGGGCCGAGGCCCGAAAGGTCACCTGGACCAGCTGGAAGGAGACCTGGATCACCTCGGTCATGGTCGGCATCATGGTGGTGCTGACGGCGCTGTTCTTCTTCGGCGTCGACGCCGTGCTGCACGCCGCCGTCACCTTCCTGCTGAAACTGGCCAACGCGGAGTAGCCCGATCATGAGCAACGCTGGGGCCCAGTCGTCGAATCCGCACCACAAGTGGTACATCGTCCACGCCTATTCCAACTTCGAGAAAAAGGTCGCCGAGAGCATCCGCGAGCAGGCCCATACCCTCGGTCTGGACGATTCCTTTTCCGAGATCCTGGTGCCTACCGAAGACGTCATCGAGATCCGGCGCGGGCGGAAGATCAACGCCGAGCGCAAGTTCTTTCCCGGCTATGTTCTGGTGAAGATGGACCTGTCGGACGAGGCCTATCACCTGGTCAAGAACACGCCCAAGGTGACCGGTTTCCTCGGTTCGGGCCTCAAGCCAATGCCGGTTTCCGAGCGCGAGGTGGCGCGGATCATCGGGGCCATCGAGGAGGGCGTTGAGCGTCCCAAGCCGACCATCACCTTTGACGTCGGCGAGACGGTACGCGTGATCGACGGTCCGTTCGCCAGTTTCAACGGTTCGGTCGAGCAGGTCGACGAGGAGCGGGCGCGCCTGCGCGTCACGGTGTCGATCTTCGGCCGCGCCACCCCGGTCGAGCTGGAATATTCGCAAGTGGAGAAGACCAGCTAACCGACAACCATCTCCGGTCCATTTCGGGCCGGGTAAATCCGTGGGAGGGCGCCAACCCGCACCACGGCTCACGGGCGCCGCCCGGCGTCGAGGAGAACATCGTGGCTAAGAAAATACTCGGCTATATCAAGCTTCAGGTGCCGGCAGGGGCGGCGACGCCTTCGCCGCCCATCGGTCCGGCGCTCGGCCAGCGCGGCGTCAACATCATGGGCTTCTGCAAGGAGTTCAACGCTCGCACCGAGAGCACGGCGCGTGGAACGCCCCTGCTGACGGTGATCACCGTCTATCAGGACAAGAGCTTCACCTTCGTAACCAAGACGCCGCCGGCGACCCATTATCTGAAGGAGGCGGCCGGCCTCAAATCGGGTTCGGGCAAGACCGGACGCGAGACGGTGGGCCAGGTCACGCGCACGCAGTTGCGCCAGATCGCCGAGGCCAAGATGAAGGACCTCAACGCCAATGACGTCGAGGCGGCGGCCCGCATCATCGAGGGCTCGGCCCGGGCCATGGGCCTCAGAGTGGTGGAGGCCTGAGCCATGACGCCTAAAAGAATCAAGGCCTGGTCCGGCGACCGCCAGGCGCTGCATGGCCTTTCCGATGCGGTCAAGCTGGTGAAGGCCAACGCCACCGCCAAGTTCGATGAGAGCGTGGAGATCGCCGTCAACCTCGGCGTCGATCCGCGCCATGCCGACCAGCAGGTCCGCGGCGTGGTGGCCTTGCCGTCGGGGACCGGGCGCGAGGTGCGCGTAGCGGTGATCGCCAAGGACGCCAAGGCCGAGGAGGCCAAGACGGCCGGGGCCGACATCGTCGGTGCCGAAGATCTGGTCGAGCGCATCCAAGGCGGGTTCCTGGAATTCGACCGGGTGATCGCCACGCCGGACATGATGGCGCTGGTCGGGCGGCTGGGGAAAATTCTCGGCCCGCGCGGCCTGATGCCCAATCCCCGCGTCGGCACGGTCACCCCCAACGTCGCCCAGGCGATCAAGGACGCCAAAGGCGGAGCCATCGAGTTCCGGGTCGAGAAATCGGGCATCGTCCATGCCGGGATTGGCAAGGCGAGCTTCACTGACGAGGCGATCGCGGCCAATGTCCGAGCGCTGATGGAGGCCCTGGCCAAGGCCAAGCCGTCGGGCGCCAAAGGCGTCTATGTGCGGCGCGTGAGCCTGTCCTCGACCATGGGCCCGGGCTTCAAGGTCGACACCGGCACATTGGGCGCCTGAACGGGACTGGCCAGCGCTTCTGGGCTGGCCAGTTGAACTGACGGGCGATGTCGTGTAGAGGCGCGCCTCCGGCGGGGGCTCGCCCACGCCGAAACCTGTCCGAGAACCGCGGGCCCTTCGGGGCTTAATTGCACATCGCCGCGGGGAGATAGGGGAACGAACACGCTCAGGCGCCTTGGGATCACCCCGAGCCGCGGAAGGTTCGGCCTCACTCTTGGACATTATATTTGCTGGCGGCCGCTGCGCGGAAGCTAAAGGTTCGAGACGGAGTGCGGCATGCAGCGTGCGCAGAAAGCCCAGTCGATCGAAACGCTTGAGGGCGTGTTCTCCACATCCGGCGCCGTGGTGGTGACGCACTATCTGGGGCTATCGGTGCGCGAGACCGAAGACCTGCGCGGTCGCCTGCGCAAGGAAGGGGCCGCCTTCAAGGTGGTCAAGAACCGCTTGGCGCAGAAGGCGCTGAACGGCGCGTCGCAGGACGCCCAGGCATTGTTCACCGGC
>DASXMK010000437.1:0-5074 GCA_036495705.1 Caulobacteraceae bacterium
GCGGTCAAGGGCTTCGATGTGTTGCATGCTCAGTACCAGGACTATTCGTATCGCGAGCCGGCGCTCAATCCAACCAATCCTATGGACCGGGCGAGCGACTGGGAATCGGACATCATCCAGACCTTCCGCGCCCATCCGGGACTCGACGAAGCCGTGCGCATCCGCCAGACCTTGGAGGGACCGACCCTCGAACTGGCGCATCCCATTCGCGCCGACGCGCGCTGCATGAGCTGCCACAGCCTGCCGGCCGCGGCCCCGCAATCGATGCTGGCCGCCTACGGCCCCGACCACGGCTTCGGCTGGAAACTGGGTGAGATCGTCGCCGCGCAGGTGGTCTCGGTGCCGATGAAGGTGGCCGATGAGCGCGCCAGCAAGGTCCGCAATGTGTTGCTGGTCATCTATCTCGCCGTGTTCGTCATCCTGACGATCATTCTCAATCTCGGGCTGCGAATGATGGTGACGCAGCCGGTCCGACAGATTTCCCGGATCGCCGAAGATGTCAGCATGGGCAAGGCCGACGCGCCCGAGTTTGAGATGCGCGGGTCCGACGAGATCGCGGCGCTGGCGCGCTCGTTCACGCGCATGCGGCGCAGCCTGGAAGAGGCGTTGCGGCTTCTGAGCGCGCCGCGAGGTGGTCGCACGCCGTGAGCGGCCATTTCTTTCTGAGCTATTCCCGCCGCGACCAGGAATTCGCCTTGCGCCTGGCCATCGACCTTCGCGCCGCCGGCGCGGCGATCTGGATGGATCAGGTCGATATCCGGCCAAGCGACCGCTGGGATCGATCCATCGAAGCTGCGGTGCGTGACTGCACCGGCCTGGTGCTTGTGCTGTCGCCGAACTCGGCGGCCTCGGACAACGTCCTCGACGAGGTCGCCGTGGCGCTCGAAACCGGCAAACCGGTCATCCCCGTGCTTATCGAAACCTGCCAGATCCCCCTGCGTCTGGCCCGTGTCCATCAGATAGATGCGCGAAACGATTATGCGGGCGCCATCGCGCGGTGCCGTGCGGCTATGGACCTGGGCGCGAGTCCCGAACCCCGAGAAGCGGTCACACCGGCGCCGGCGCCGGCCATGGAACGCTTGCCGGCGGAGGTCACCGCCGCTGTGGGCCGGTTGCTGATCCCCTATCTGGGTCCGATCTCGCCGATCCTGGCCAATGAGGAGAGCCCAGGCGCAGCGTCGGCGAGCGAGCTGGCCGAACGGCTGGCCGCCCGGATTCCCAACCTCGCCGACCGGGCGAAATTCATCGGGGCCGTGCGCGCCCTCGCCCGCAGTTGAGCTCCTAAGGATGACCCTTGAGACTGTGAGCGCCCATGGCTGTCATGGCGGGTCGCAGAGCTTCCATAGCCACATGAGCGCCGCCACCGGCGTTTCCATGCGCTTTTCGGTGTTCACGCCGCCAGGGGAGGGACCACACCCGATCCTGTGGTGCCTGGCGGGCCTGACCTGCACCGAGGAAAATTTCCCGATCAAGGCCAGTGCGCAGGCCAGGGCGGCGAAGCTCGGCCTGATGCTGATCGCGCCCGACACCAGTCCGCGCGGCGAGGGCGTCGCCGACGACCCGGCCTACGACCTTGGCCAGGGGGCCGGGTTTTATCTGGACGCCACCCAGGCGCCGTGGGCGGCCCATTTCCGCATGCGCGCATGGCTCGAGGACGAGTTGCCGGCGCTGATCGCCGCCAGCTTCCCGGCGGACGTGAGACGGCAAGGGATAACCGGCCACTCCATGGGCGGTCACGGCGCCCTGACCCTGGCGCTGCGTGAACCGAAGCGGTTCGCTTCTGTGTCGGCCTTCGCCCCGATCTGCTCGCCCCTGAACTGCCCGTGGGGCGAGAAGGCGCTGACCGCCTATCTCGGCCCTGACCGCGCCGCCTGGCGTGCGTACGACGCCTGCGCGCTTCTGGACGATGGCGCGCGCGTCCCCGAGATCCTCGTCGACCAGGGCCTCGACGATCCGTTCCTGGGGCGCGAGCTTAAGCCTGAACTGCTGGAGGCGGCATGCCAGCGGGCCAGCGTGGCGCTCACTCTTCGCCGTCACGCGGGCTACGATCACAGCTACTGGTTCATCCAGAGCTTCATCGACGGTCACCTGGACTGGCACGCCAGTCGCCTGGGCCGCGCCTGAGCGCCCCAAATGCGCTATATGCGGCCCAGATGACCGCCACGCCCGCCGCGACTTCTCTCTCCGGCCTGACCCGCGCCCAGTTGTCCGCCGCCCTGGTGGAGGCTGAGGTGGCGAGCCCGCGCGAGGCGCGCATGCGCACGGCCCAGGCCTGGAGCTGGATCCACCATCACGGCGTCACCGACTTCGCGGCCATGAGCAACATCGCCAAGGGAACGCGCGCCGCCCTCGCCGAGCGCTTTGTCCTGGCGAGGCCTGAAA
This sequence comes from Caulobacteraceae bacterium, assembly GCA_036495705.1. Taxonomy (GTDB): domain Bacteria; phylum Pseudomonadota; class Alphaproteobacteria; order Caulobacterales; family Caulobacteraceae; genus Acaudatibacter. Next base: position 2,383 of record DASXMK010000437.1, read on the forward strand.
TCGTCGAGCGGCGGGAAAGTCGCGATGGCGTGGTCAAGTGGCTGATCCGCTTCGCCCCCGGGATCGAAGCCGAGACCGTCTATATTCCGGATGTCGGACGCGTCGGCGCCCTGTGCGTGTCGAGCCAGGTCGGCTGCACGCTGAATTGCACCTTCTGCCACACCGGCACCCAGGCCCTGGTGCGCAACCTGACCGCCGCCGAGATCATCGCCAAGGTGCAGGTGGCGCGGGACGATCTTGGGGAATGGGCCGCGGCCGAGGGCGAACGACGACTGTCGAACATCGTGTTCATGGGCATGGGCGAGCCGCTGTACAATCTGGGCGCCGTGGCCGACGCCATGGACGTGATTTCCGACAACGAGGGGATCGCCATCTCCCGCCGGCGGATCACCGTCTCCACTTCGGGGGTCGTCCCCAAGCTCAAGGAACTAGGTGAGCGCACCAGCGCCATGCTGGCGATCTCGCTGCACGCCACCAACGACGAGCTGCGCGACGTGCTGGTGCCGCTCAACCGCCGCTACCCGATCGCCGAGCTGATGGCCGCCATCCGCGCCTATCCGGGCCTCTCCAACGCCCGCCGGGTGACCTTCGAATACGTCATGCTGAAGGGCGTGAACGACAGTCCGGCAGAGGCCCGGGCCCTGGTCAAGCTGCTGGCCGGCGTCCCGGCCAAGATCAACCTCATCCCGTTCAATCCGTGGCCAGGGAGTCCCTACGAATGCTCCGACCCGGCCGCCATCGGCGCCTTCGCCGCCATCGTCAACCGCGCCGGCTACGCCGCGCCGGTGCGCACCCCGCGCGGACGTGACATCCAGGCCGCGTGCGGCCAGCTGCGCACCGAAAGCGCCAAGCTGCGGGCGAGCGCCCGCCGCGCCGCCGCCTGAGTAGCCCTCCCGCAAGTTGAAGCCGCCCCACGCCCCCGACTGGCTGGTGTACCTGGCGGTGGCCGCCGGCCTGGCGGTTCTGGCGGTGGGCGTTCCGTGGCGCCAGCGCCCGGCTGAGCCGTCGCGCGCATCGTCGCCGGCAGGGCAGGTGCTGGCGCCGGCATCCCTGTTCGATCCGGCCATCTGGGTCAGCGCCCCGCCGGCCGGTCCGGGCGCTGGCACCGCCTTTTCGGTGGCCGATTCCGGGGTCTGGCTCACGGCCCGGCATGTGGTCGACGGCTGCGCCAGCACCGTCATCGTCACCAGCCCCGGCCATGGCGTCGCCGCCAAGGTGCGCCTGTGGCCTGGGCGGGAAACCGCGATCCTCTACACCCGCGGCGGAGCGCCGGCCCTGCCCATCGCGCCAGCAGAGTGGTTGCGGCGTGGTCAGCGGGCGTTCCACCACGGCTTTCCCGGTTCGCGCCCTGGCGAGGCGACATCGGAACTGACGCGGCGCGCGCGGCTGGTGGTCGGCGGCCGCGGGCTGCGGACCGAGCCGGTCCTGAGCTTTGTCGAGACCGGGCGGATGCCGGCGATGCGCGGCGCCTTGGCCGGTCTTTCCGGCGCGCCGGTGCTGGACGCGTCAGGACGGGTCCTGGGCGTAACCATAGCCGAAGCTCCCCGGCGCCGGCGCCTCTACACCACCACGCCCTCGTCGCTGCGGGCCATCCTGGCCCTGGCCAGCGTCAAACCTGTGGTCGGGCCGGGTGAGGCGATGACAGCCGCCAGCTATGGCGCGGTCGCCGATGACCTGCGCTCGCGCCTGAGCGTGGCGGAGGTCGAGTGTCTGGGTAGCTAGGCCGCCGCCGCGGCCGGCGCGTCGGCCTTGCTCGGCCGGGCCAGCACCAGGCTGAGCAGGATCGCCGGGGCGCCGATGGCGGCGCACAGCAGATAGAACTGGGCATAGGCGTCCAGGAGCGACCGGCCCTGGTGAAGCTGCTCGACGATCACTCCGGAAAAGCCCTTCAGAGTCTTCCCCGACCACACCAGGGCCGAGGTCAGCAGGGCGTATTGCGTCGCCGTGTAGCCGAGGCTGGTCAGGGTCGACATATAAACCACCAGCGCCACCCCGGCGAAGGCCATGGCCACGCCGTCGATGGTCATGACGACTTCGAACGCGGTGAGCTGAAGCGGCCCGGCCGAAATCAGGGTCCAGTCGCCGCCATGCACGCCCAAAAGCGCAAAAGCGGCCACCGCGATCGGCTGGATTACCGCCCCGGTGATCAGGGTCGGACGTACGCCCAGGCGCAGGCAGGAAAGCCCGCCCAGCGCGATGCCGGCAAAGGAGGCGGCGATGCCCAGCGAACTGCGCACCCCGGCGATGGTCAGCTTGGGGATGGCCAGAGCCTGGTAATAGGGGCTGGTCATGGGCCCGCGCATATAGTCGCTGAGATGATAGGCGCTGATCATGGCCAGCGTCAGAATGGCCATGCCCAGGCCGTGAACCCGGAAGAACTCCACGAACGGGCCGACCACGGCGTCGACGGCCCCGGCCACCGGGTGACGCCGGGATTCGCCGGCCTTGATCTCCATAACCTGGTCTGCCCTCAGGGGCTCCTTGATAAGCAGGCTGGCGATCAGACCGATGCCCATCAGGCCCCCGAAGATGGCGTAGGACGCTGGCCAGCCGACAAAGCCCGACAGGATGTAGATCCACGCCTCCGTGGCCAGCAGGGCGATGCGGAAGCCGAGGGAATAGGCCGAGGTGAGCAGGCCGAGCTCCTCGCCGTCGGCGGCCGATTCGATCCGCCAGGCGTCGATGACCGTAT
>DASXMK010000438.1:0-2321 GCA_036495705.1 Caulobacteraceae bacterium
GTCGGCCAGCCCAAGGGCGCGCACGCGCTCCAGCACCGCGGGGTTGACGTCGGCCACCGAAACGGCGCCCACCGCGCCCCGCGCCCGGGCGGCGCGGATCATCGACGAGCCGATGAGGCCGCAGCCGATCACGGCCATGCGTTCGAACAGCGGGGCGTTCATGCGCCCTGCAGGAACTCGGCCAGGGCGTCGACAACCGCCCGGTTATGCTCTTCGAGGCCGATGGTCAGGCGCAGGTGGTCCGGCAGGCCATAGTTTCCTACCGCCCGCAGAATCAGGCCGCGGCGGGCGACGTATTCCCAGGCCTCGGCAGCAGTGCGCCCCGGCTGGGACGGAAATCCGATCAGGACGAAATTGGCCGCCGAAGGCACGACCTCCAGCCCCAGGCCGGCGATCTGCTGGATCAGCCACGGGCGCCAGCGCTCCACATGCGCTAACGACCGGGCCTGGAAGTCCTCGTCGGCGAGGGCGGCGACGGCCGCCTTCTGCCCGGCGATGGAAGTGTTGAACGGCAGGCGGATGCGGTCGACCGCCTCGGCCACATGGGCCGGCGCGTAGCCCCAGCCGACCCGCAGCGAAGCCAGGCCATGGAGCTTGGAAAAGGTGTGGGTGACGACGACGTTCTGCGCTCCCCGAGCCAGATCCAGGCCGTCGGCGAAGGTTGGGTCGGTGTTGAACTCGGCGTAGGCCCCGTCCAGGACCAGCAGCACTTGCGGTGGGAGGCCGGCGTGCAGGCGGGCCACTTCGGCGGCGGTGACGAAGGTGCCCGTGGGATTGGCGGGATTGGCGATGAACACCAGCCGGGTTCGCTCGTCGACCTCGGCCAGCACCGCATCGACGTCGATCCGGTAGTGGCTCTCCCGGGCGAACTTGACCTCGGCCTGATTGGCCCGCGCCCCGATCGCATAGGCGCCGAAGCCGAACTCGCCCTGGACGATGTTATCGCCCGGGGCCAGGAACGCCTGGTTCAGCAGCGCGAACACCTCGTCGGTGCCGCAGCCAAGGATCAGCCGCGACGGCTCCAGACGATAGCGCGCCGCCACCGCCGCGCGCAGGATTTCTCCGCGGCCGTCGGGGTAGAGGGCGAGGTCGCCGGCGGCGGCCACATAGGCCTCGCGCGCCATCTCGCTACAGCCGAGGATGTTCTCATTGGCCGACAGCTTGACCGGGGCCTCTACCCCCGGCGCGGCGGACTTGCCGGGCCGGTAGGGCTCGATATCGAGAATGCCCGCCTTGGCCTCGGGCCGGATCGGGCTCGGGGCGCCGTGGATGGGAGCGTGGGCGGTCATGGCCGGGGCGGTATGGGCTCGGAGGAAGCCTGTCAATAAACCTTGGGCGCGGCGCCGACGGCCACCGGTCCGATAGTGGTGCGTCCGGCCTGGAAGGTCAGGGTGGCATGATCGAGGGCCTCGAGGTGGGCGGCCTGGAGCACGGCGGCGGCGATGCGCGCCGCGTCCGGGTCGATCGAGCCGCTGGCCGCCAGGGCGCTAAGCATCCGGTCGCCGTGATTCAGGCTGGCGTCCAGCGCCCCTTCCAGGCGACCCTCGCCGGTCACCGTCAGACCCGCGCCGTGGGCGTCGAGGGCGGCGTCGCCCGCCGCCAGGCGCAGGCGTCGCACCTGCAGCTGGCCCTCGGCGGCCGCCCAGGCGTCCACGGCCCGAGCCCATGAAGGCCCGGCCAGGGCCGCAGCGTGCGAGTAAAGCGCATCAGCCACCAGGGTGACGCTTTTGCCCGCCGCGATGTGGCCGAGCGCGCCCTGGGGTTCGGGTGTGGCGCGGTCGAGCTCGACGTAGACGGCGCCCTGATCACCTGGGCCGGCGCGGGTGTGCAGGTGCAGTTCGGCCGCATCGCGCAGGAAATAGGGGGCCGCGCCTGAGGCCGGGGCGAAGGCGAGGCCAATCCCCTCGAGCGAGAAAGTGGGCGGATGGGCCCCCGGATCGGAGACGCTGGCGCGCAGCACCTTGGCGGTGATTTTCACCGCCCCGCCCATGGGCCGCCCGAGAATGGCGCCGTCCGGGGCGAAGGCCACCCAGTGGCCGGGCGTGAACACCGAGGCCTCGGCCTTCAGGGTCGGCGCCGCCAGCGCCCAACCGGAAGGCTCGCGCCAGGCGACCCCGGTGAGGTCCATGTCGAGACGAAACGGATAGCCGTAGATCCGCCGGCCCTGCCAGGCGAAGGCGCCGCCTGCGGCCTGTCGTTCTGCCGCCACCGCGTCCAGCGCCTGTTCGGCCTTGGCCTTCATCCACCACCACCCACCGCTCCACAACGCCAGGGCCATGGCCACGGCGAGGAAGGGGCCGTAAAGACCGACCCGGCTCGCT
>DASXMK010000439.1:0-2523 GCA_036495705.1 Caulobacteraceae bacterium
GCGTGGCCCATGGCCGCCTCGCTGACCTCGCCGGGGATGCGCGCGGGCACGGTGTGGACCGAACCGCCTTCGCCGTATTTGGCCTCGTAGTCATAGAAGCCGGTGCGCGCATCGATCTCGGTGACCGCCAGCGGTCGTCCGTCCATGACCGACACCGCCAGCTCCAGGCCCGCGATGTAGGGCTCGACCACCACCTCCTCGCCGAACGTCCAGGCGGCCGAGAGCAGTTCCTGCGGCGGCGAATTGGCCCCGGCGAACACGCGAAAGACGCCTACGGACGATCCCTCGGCGTTGGGCTTGACCACATAGGGCGGCTCGATAACGTGGCGGCGGCCGGCCTCATGCCGGCTGAACAGGCCCCCGCCTGGCACCGGCACGCCGGCGGCGGCCATCACGGCCTTGGCCTTGGTCTTGTCCATGGCCAGGGCCGAGGCCAGCACGCCGCTGTGGGTGTAGGCCAGGCCGAGCGTCTCGAGCACCCCCTGGACACTGCCGTCCTCGCCCCAAGCGCCGTGCAGGGCGTTGAAACTAACATCGGGCCGGAGCCGCGACAGCACCTCGGGAAGATCGCGCCCGGCGTCGATGCGGCTCACGCGCGCGCCCAACCGGTCCAACGCGTCGGCGCAGGCGGCGCCGGTAACCAGGCTGACATCCCTTTCGGCGGATATGCCGCCCATGAGCACGGCGACGTGCATGCGCGCGAGCGGGCCGGACGAAGAGCTCATCCGACCATGGTTAACGGGATTCGGAGCGCGCCGCCCGCCCGATGCGCTTGATCTCCCAATCCAGTTCGATCCCGGACTTGGCCAGGACATCGGCGCGCACGCGCTCGCCCAGAGCCTCGAGATCGGCGGCGCTGGCGGCGTCGGCGTTGATCATGAAATTGGCGTGCAGCGGCGACATCATCGCCCCGCCAAGGCGCCTTCCGCGCCACCCGGCCTCGTCCACCAGCCGCCACGCGGACTGGCCGGGCGGGTTCTTGAAGGTCGAGCCGCCGGTCTTCTCGCGGATCGGCTGGGTGGCCTCGCGGCGGGAGGTGATTTCGGCCATGCGCCCCAGGATCGCGGCCGGCTCGTCACGGCGGCCCTGGAACCGGGCCGCGGTCCAGATTGTCCCCGCCGGCGCACGGCTGGAGCGATAGCCATAGCCGAGTTCGGCCGCCCGCAGGCTTACCGGCCGACCGTCGCGGCTCAGGCCCCGCGCCTCGATGAGGGCGGCCGCGGTGTCCGCGCCATAGCATCCGGCGTTCATCGCCAAGGCCCCGCCGACCGACCCCGGGATGCCAGCGTAGAACTCAAGTCCCGCCAGGCCAGCGCCGCCCGCGGCCCGGGCCAGGGCGGCGTCCAGGGCCCCGGCCCCGACCTCGATCGTCCCGGCGGCCGCACCGGCGGCGATGGCCGCGAAGGCCCGCCCGGCGAGCCGTACGGCCACGCCCTCGAGACCGCCGTCGCGGATGATGAGATTTGAGCCCACGCCCAGGACTGTCACCGGAACCGTCACTGGTAAGGCGGCCAGAAAGCCGGCCAGATCGTCCTCGTCGGCCGGCAGGAACAGGACCTCGGCCGGACCGCCGACCCGGAACCAGGTGAACGGGCCCAGGGCTTCGTCGAGAAGCAGGCGGCCGCGGACTGGCGGCAAGGCGTTACGCCACATCGTCGACCAGGGTTTCCAGCTGCGCGGGCAGGGCGTGAGCCCAGTTGGTTATGTCGCCCGCGCCGAGAAACACCACCAGATCTCCCGGCCGGGTCTCGGCGGAGATCATGGCCGGCAGTTCAGCGGGGCCGACCAGGGCCAGCACCCGCGGGTGGCCATGCGCCGCCATCGCCGCGGTCAGGGCGTCGCGATCGAAGCCAGCGATTGGCGCCTCGCCGGCCGGATAGACGTCGGCCACAATGACCACATCGGCGGCGTCGAAACAGCGGCTGAAATCGTCGAACAGGTCACGCAGACGACTGTAGCGATGCGGCTGAACCACAGCCACGACCCGACCGGAACCCGCGCCGCGCGCCGCCGCCAACACGGCGGCGATCTCCGCCGGGTGGTGCCCGTAGTCATCGATGATGCGCACCCCGCCGACAGTTCCGGTAGTTGTGAAGCGTCGCCGGACGCCGCTGAACCCGCGTAGGGCCCGGCGGATGACATCAGCCTCGACCCCCAGCTGCAAGCCCACGGCGATGGCGGCCAAGGCGTTGCGCACATTGTGCAGACCGAGGATCGGCAAGGCGAAGCCTGGCAAGGTTTCGTCCTCGTGCCCGAGCCGCCGCACGATGACGTCGAACGTGACCTGATCGGCTGCCGAAGTCAGGTTCGCCGCCCGTACTTCGGCCTCGGCGTTCAGGCCGTAGGTGATCAACCGCCGGTTCTCGACCCGCCCCACAACCTCGCGGAGAACCGGGTCATCCGTACACAGAATAGCGAAGCTGTAAAAAGGAATGTTCTGGATGAAATCCTGAAACGCCCGCTTCAGGGCGTCGAATCCGCCATAGTGGTCAAGGTGCTCGCGGTCGATGTTGGTGACCACCG
>DASXMK010000440.1:0-1955 GCA_036495705.1 Caulobacteraceae bacterium
CCCCCTCAGGGGGGAGTACGGCCGAAGGCCGGGAGGGGGGCCAAAAACCGCCAGCTGAGCCTCCATCTCGACCCCCTCCACCCCTTCGGGGTCCCCCTCCCCCACTGGGGGAGGGGAGTTAAAGGCTTAAGCGTGGCCGACGGTTTCGAACATGCACGCGGCCATGGCTTCCTTGGGGGTCTTGGCCCCGGCGAACAGGAAGTCGAAGGCCGGGTAGAAGCGGTCGGCCGCCTCCATGGCCGCGTCGATCATCGACGCCGTCTGGGCCGTGGTCGGGCGCTCGCCGTCCGGCAGGCACAGGGCGTGGCGGAACACCACCTCGCCGTCGTCGGCCCAGACCTCGAAATGGCCCAGCCACACCCGCTGGTTGACCAGATTGATCAGCTCATGAGCCGCGGCCCGCCCCTCGCCGGCCTTCCGGTCGATCGACAGGCACAGCTGCAGGCAGTCGGCCTCCGGGCGCCAGGCGAACCACAACTCATATTCTTTCCAATCGCCGGTCAGGGAGAAAGCCAGGTCGCCGTCCTCGGTGCGGTCGAAGGTGAGGTTCTCGGCCGCCAGCACATGCTCGACCACGTCCAGAGGATCGAGGGCGATGAGCGTGTCATCTTCGTCCGGTCTCAGATTGTCCATGGGTCGTGGCTCATCCTTGAAGGCTGATAGGGCGGGCGCGCCGCGTTGAGGCTTAGAGTGCTTCGCGCCCTTCGTCTTGTGCGAAGGTTCAGGGTTCTTTCCGGCCCGAAAGCTCGGCGATCTGGGTGCGCAGAGCCGTAACCTCAGCCTTGAGGGCCTCGAATTCCTCCCGGCGAATGAGGTCCAGATCGGACGCCCATTTGTCGGACTGGGCGCGAAACGCGCTCTTGGCCTCTTCGCCGGCGGCCTGGGCCAGGCCCATGGCGGCTTGGGTGAGCTTGGCCATTTCGTCGAGGAAGGGGTTCTGCGACTGCATGAGACCTCCTTAAACCATCGACGCCGCGTTGCGAACACCTCGTCTCGCCGGCTACCTCCGGGCCGCGTATGGCATTATGACGCGGGCCATGGCCCTCGCGTTCCCCGACATCCACCCGGACGTCTTCACCATTCCGGCCGTGCACATCGGCGGCCTGACCCTGGGGCCGTTCCCGCTGCGCTGGTACGCCCTGGCCTATATCGCCGGCATCCTGCTCGGCTGGCGATACGCCCTCGGCTTGGTGCGAAACGACAAGCTTTGGCGCGGACAGCCTCCCGCCGCCACGCCGGTCCAGATCGACGATCTCATCCTGTGGCTGACCCTGGGCGTCATCGTCGGCGGTCGCCTGGGCTATATCCTGTTCTATATGCTGCCCCTGGCCGACGGCCGGCAGACCCTGGCGGCCGACCCGCTGGAGGCGCTGCGCTTGTGGCACGGCGGCATGAGCTTCCATGGCGGGGCGATCGGCGTGACCGTGGCCATGATCGCCTTCGCCGCCCGCCGGCGCCTCTCCCTGCTCAGCCTGGCCGACCTGGTCGCCGCCTGCACGCCGATCGGCCTGATGTTCGGCCGCCTGGCCAATTTCATCAATGGCGAGCTCTGGGGCCGGGTGACGAGCGCGCCGTGGGGCATGGTGTTCTGCAGCCCCAATATCGCCACCGCGGCGGACGGAACCTGCGTCGCCGGCTATCAGCCGCGGCACCCTAGCCAGCTCTACGAGGCGGCGCTCGAGGGCGTGGTGCTGTTCCTGATCCTGAGGCTGGCGACCCACCGAGGCGGCTGGCTGGCCCGGCGCGGGGCGGTCACCGGCCTGTTCCTCATCGGTTACGGGGCCTTTCGCATCGCGCTGGAAAACGTGCGCATGCCCGACGCTGGGCTTCGCGACCTGCCGCTGGGCCTGACCGTCGGCATGATGCTGAGCGCGCCAATGGTGGCGGCGGGGGCTTTCCTGCTGTGGCGCGGGCTGCGGGCTGAGCGACCCTCCTCCCCCACGATGGGGGAGGTG
>DASXMK010000441.1:0-3613 GCA_036495705.1 Caulobacteraceae bacterium
AAGGACTATGAATTCTCGCGCTCTAGCATGGAGGCCCATTGGGCCGCCGGATATCACGATACGGTGCGCACCCTGCGCCATCCGCACCTGTTGGATAGACCCTCCAACCACGAAGGCGTGATGATCTACGACGTGGAGCGGGACGGCCACGGCTAGCGTGAGGGACGGCCGCCGTGACGGCGGTAAGTCCGCCGCCCCTGCCCTTGCCAATCGCTTCGGGTTTGCGCACTGCCCGACAATGGCCAGGGATATCTACGTCATCACTCACGCCCAATCCGAACACCACGTGCAGGGGGTCGTGGGCGGCTGGCACGACACTGAGCTCACCGCCCTTGGCCGCCGCCAGGCGGACGCCATCGCGGCGCGGATCGCGGACCTCGTGGGCGACGCTCCGGTAGAGATCTACGCCTCGGACCTGAAGCGCGCCGTTCAGACCGCCGAACCCATTGCCATGCGACTGGGTATTGACCTCAAGCTGATGAGCGGCATGCGCGAAAAGAGCTTTGGCGTCGCCGGCGGCCGACCCACTGCCTGGCTCGACGCGCGGTTTGTCTCGCCGCCTAAGGACGGGGATCGATTGGATCACCATGAGGGCATCGAGGGGGCGGAGACCCGCCGCGCTCTGTTCACGCGCCTGTTCCTGGCCATGGAGCAGATACTCGCCAGCCTGTGCGAGACCCAGGTGATTGTCACTCACGGCTTCGCGCTCACCGGCGTGATCGCCGCCTGGTTCCGGGTTCCGATCGAGGCCGCCGGCTGGATCGGCTTTCGCCCGGCCTCGGGAGGCATTACCCACCTGCAACAGGATGACCGGTTCTTCGATCGCGCCTTGGTCAGCTTCAACGACCGCGGCCATTTGCAAGGCCTGTAGGCCCGCTATCGACGCCGGCCCCGGCCAGGGCTAGGCCTTGACCCATGCTCGACCGTTTCGATCCGAAGCTCGACCCGACGTTCGCGCCGACCGACCGGCCGCGCCTGATCGCGCGGCTGAAAGCCGTGCTGCCGGCCGATGGTCTGCTGACCACGCCCGAAGCCCTGCGCGTCTATGAGAGCGATGGCCTGGCCGCTTACCGCGGCCTGCCGGGGCTGGTGGCCCTGCCGCGCTCGGCCGAGGGAGTGCGCCAGACCCTCGCCATCTGCCATGAACTCGGGGTTCCGGTGGTGGCCCGGGGGGCGGGCACCGGACTTTCAGGCGGGGCGCTGCCGTTTCCAGGCTGCGTGCTCCTGAGCCTTTCGCGCCTCAATAGCATCCTCGACCTGGACCCCGACGCACGCACGGCCAGGGTCCAGCCGGGGGTGTTCAACCTGGCCATCTCCGAGGCGGCCGCTCCGCATGGCCTGTTCTACGCCCCGGACCCGTCCTCACAGGTGGCGTGCAGTATCGGCGGCAATGTGGCCGAGAACGCCGGCGGGGTGCATTGCCTGAAGTATGGCCTGACGGTGCACAACATCGCCGCCCTGGAGGTGATGACCATCTATGGCCAGAGGCTGGAGATCGGCGGCCAGGCCCTGGACGCGCCGGGTTTCGACCTGATGGTCTTGATGACCGGATCGGAGGGGCTGCTGGGGGTGATCACCGAGGTAACCGTGCGCCTGCTGCCTCTGCCCGCCCACGCCCGCGCCCTGCTGGCGGCCTTCGCCCACGTGCGCGACGGCGGCGCGGCGGTGGCGGCGATCATCGCCGCCGGGATCATCCCCGCGGGCCTGGAGATGATGGACGCCCTGGCGCTCACCGCGGCGGAGACCTACGCCCACGCCGGCTATCCCACCGACGCTGCGGCCATCCTGCTGTGCGAGCTCGATGGCTCGGAAGCCGATGTGGCCGCGGAGCTGGAGCGCGTGGCCGCCGTCTGCCGGGCGGCCGGGGCCACCGAAGTGCGGCTGGCCCGCGACGAAGCCGAGCGGCGGCGCTTCTGGGCCGGGCGCAAAGGCGCCTTCCCGGCCATGGGCCGGATCGCGCCGGACTACTATTGTATCGACGGCACCATTCCCCGTCGGCGCCTGCCGGAGGTGCTGGAGGCGATCGCCGCCCTGTCGGAATCCCACGGCCTGCCGGTGGCCAATGTGTTCCACGCCGGCGATGGCAATCTGCACCCATTGATCCTCTACGACGCCCATCGGCCGGGGGAGATGGAGCGGGCCGAGACCCTGGGCGGGGCGATCCTCGAACTGTGCGTTTCCGTCGGCGGCACGATCACCGGCGAGCACGGGGTCGGGCGCGAGAAGATCAACCAGATGTGCGCCCAGTTCTCTGCCGAAGAGATCGAAGCCTTCGCGGCCATCAAGGCGGCGTTCGACCCGGCCGGCCTGCTCAATCCGGGCAAGGCGGTACCGACCCTGGCCCGCTGCGCCGAGTTCGGGGCCATGCATGTGCACAGAGGAGCGGTGCGTTTTGCCGACCTCGACCGTCTCTGAGGACCTGACCGAGGCCCTGGCCGAACGCGTGCGCGAGGCCGCCGCGCGGGTTGCGCCCCTGAAGCTCGTCGGCGGGAACACCAAGGCCTTCCTCGGCCGCCGGACGGAGGGCGAGATCCTGGACCTCTCCGGCCACCGCGGGATCATCGCCCATGAGCCGAGCGAACTGGTGATCACCGCCCGCGCCGGTGCGCCGCTTAACCAGATCGAGGCGGCCCTGGCCGCGCATGGCCAGCGTCTGGCGTTCGAGCCACCGGCGTTCGGCCCAGCCTCGACTCTGGGCGGGGTGGTGGCCGCCGGCCTTTCCGGAGCCCGGCGAGCATTCGCCGGAGCTGTCCGCGACTGCCTGCTGGGCGTGACCATCCTCGACGGGCGTGGCCGGCGCCTGCGCTTCGGCGGGGTGGTATTCAAGAATGTCGCCGGCTTCGACGCCTTCCGGCTAATGGCCGGGGCCATGGGCCGCCTGGGCGTGCTGCTGGATGTCTCCCTGCGCCTGACCCCGGCCCCAAGAGCGAGCCGCTCTCTGGCCTTCGAGACCGATTGGGCGCGCGCGCAGGAACAGCTGAGGTCGCTCCTGCGTCGCCCCCTGCCGCTCTCCGGGGCGGTCCACGACGGCGAGCGCCTGCACCTGCGCCTGGAAGGCGGCGAGACCGCCGTCGCCGAGGCCGCGGACGAGCTTGGCGGCGAACCCTCGCCGGCCTCGCTGTGGGACGACCTGCGCCACATGCGCCTGCCGCTCCTGGCCGCGCCCAGGCTGTGGCGGCTCGCGGTTCCCCAGGGCAGCGTTGTCGATGGCCTCGAAGGGCGCTGGCTGATGAACTGGGCCGGGGCCGAACGCTGGCTGGTTACCGAAGCGCCAGTCGAACGCATCCGCGCCGCCGCCCGGGCCGCCGGCGGCCACGCCACCTTGTTCCGCGGGGCGGGTGAGGACGAAGCGGTCTATGAGCCCCTGGCGCCCGGCCTGATGGCCCTGCACCAGCGCCTGGCCGCCGCCCTCGATCCGGCCGGCGTGCTCAACCCCGGGCGCATGTACGCCGGGCTTTAGTGATGCGCACCGAGATCGCCAGCCCGCTACGCGAGACGGCCGCCGGAGCCACGGCTGAAAGCGTCCTGCGCGCCTGCGTCCACTGCGGCATGTGCAACGCCGCCTGCCCCACGTACCGCCTGACCGGCGACGAACTGGATGGCCCGCGCGGGC
>DASXMK010000442.1:0-1768 GCA_036495705.1 Caulobacteraceae bacterium
CATGTGGCCATGGCCGCGTCCGGCGATGACTCCAAGGCCATCTTCACGAACGCCGCCCGGTCGCCCTGCTCATAGCGCTCGTCGGCGCGGCCGAGGTAGCGGGTCAGCTCCTGCGTCCAGTCATGGATGCCGTGCATGTCCACCCCGGCCTTGAACACGTCGGAATTGCGCGCCAGGGCCATGGCGGTGAGGAAGCCGCCGTAGGAGCCCCCCCAGATGCCGATGCGGGCCGGATCGACGCCCTTGAGGCTCTGCAAGAACCGGGCCCCGGCGAGCACGTCCTGGTATTCCGACGCGCCGGCCGGCCCCGAGTGCTCGGGATGCTGATAGGCGCGGCCATAACCGATGCCCAGGCGATAATTGACCGACAGGACCACGAAACCGTTGGCCGCCAGCACCTGGTTCACCGCGTAAGAATTTGAATAATAATCCATATAATGCCAGCCGAGGAGCATCTGCCGCGGCGGCCCGCCGTGCACGAAGATCACCCCGGGCTTCAGCGCCCGGCCGTCCGGGCGCTGGAACAGCTGGCCGTGGACCAGGGTCCCGTCGGGGGCCGTCCAGGTGACCGGCTTCGGCGCGATAAGCTTGGCGGCCGGATAGGCCCCGGCCGCTTCGATAGGCGTCACCGCATGGGCGCCGGCCAGGGCCACCCGCTCGACCCGCGCCGGCTCGCCGGCCCCGGCGGCGATGAAAGCGACCTGGCCGTCGCCGGCGTCCTCGGCCTTCCATTCCAGGCCCACGCCGGCGGTCAGGGCCACGGGCGCGGCCTTATCGACCGGAACGGCGTAGAGGTGCCGGCGGTCGCCGTCGCCTTCGGTGGCCCCGGTATTGGCGTCGTAGATCATCCACCGCCGGTCGCGGCTCTGGCGCACGTGCTCGACCATGAACGCACCCGGCGTCAGCAGCAGCGGCGCTCCGCCCGCAGCCGGGACCGAATAGAGATGCGGCCAGTTGTCCAGCTCGGCCAGGAACACCAGGCGGTCGCCCGCCGCCCAGGTCAGATTGGCCTCGCCGTCGACCTCGGGAAGCGAGCCGGCCAGGGTGTCGGGGCTGCGCCACACCGCCTGACCCGCGCCGCTGTCGGCGTCGGCGACCCAGATCGACCATGGGGCCGGGGTCTGCTCCAGCAGGGGTTCAGGGGCCCCGCCCTCGCCCGGCCGGCGCACGAAAGCGATGCGTTTGCCGTCCGGCGACCACACCGGCGTTCCGTCGCGCCCGGTGGAAGGGCTGAGGAATTCGATCGGCCGGTCCTTGGCCGAATAGACGCCGATGAAAGCGTGGTCGCCGCGCCGCGAGACGAAGGCCAGGCGCGTTCCATCGGGCGACCAGGCCAGTTCCCCGTCCTTGCCGCGGTCGAAGAACAGCCGCTCGGGCTTGCCCGTCCCATCCAGCGGCGCGGTCCACACCTGGCCGTCCTTGACGTAGGCGAGCGCGTTGCGCGACGACAGCGCCGGGGCGTCGCCATCGGCGATCCTGACCGGCTTGCCGCTACCCAGCGCCGCCGACCACACGCCGACCTTCGGCTCCTCGGGGCTGGCGGTGGGATCGGGGGCGAGACCCCCCTCGGCCGGCCAGTTGGCGTCATGATCGCCGCCGCGCACGAACACCAGGCGCCCGCCATCCGGCGAGAAGGTCAGCCAGCTCAGCTCCTGGCCGTCGTCCGTGGTGAAATCGGTCACTTGGCGCGGCCGAAAATCCGGACCTTCGGCCACCCAGACGTTGCGCACGCCCATCTGCTGGCGGCCCCAGGCGATGCGATCGGCGT
>DASXMK010000443.1:0-1890 GCA_036495705.1 Caulobacteraceae bacterium
CTCTCTCCCCCTTTGGGGGGAGACGCGGCGAAGCCGGGAGGGGGGCTCCAGTGTGCGCCGCCACCTCCACCGCTTCGCGGTCCCCCTCCACCAGAGGGGGAGGAGAGGGGGCCGATCCGCCTGCCTTTCACGTCATTGCCCCACCCGGAGCCCCATGCTATCAGCCGCGCGGCTTTGAGGGACGGGTCGTTCGGCGGCCCCGCGCTCACGTGCCCCTTCGGCGCATTCAAGCCTTTGAAGCCGGGTCAGGATTTCAAACTCCCGATCGCGGCGATGACGATTAACGGCGGGCGGTTAGCGTGGCGAACGTAACGGCGAGCAGCGAGGTGGGCGCGCGGTACGCGGGCGCGCTGCTGGATTTGGCGGTCGAAACCGGCGTGCTGAACGCCGTGGAATCCGACCTCGCGACCCTGAAAGCCATGCTGGCCGAGAGCGCCGATCTGCGCACCCTGGTCGCCTCGCCGAAATTCGACGCCGAGCAGAAGGGCAAAGCGTTCACCGCCGTGGCTACTCGCGCCGGGGCCTGCGAAACCACGGTGAAGTTCCTGGGCCTGCTGGCGGCCAACCGCCGCGCTTCCTCGCTTCCGACCGTCATCGACGCCTTCCAGCGCCTGGCCGCCGCCCGCCGGGGCGTCACCCTGGCCAAGGTGACCACGGCCGTGGAGCTGACCAAGGCCCAGGCGAAAGATCTGGCCTCCGCCCTGCGCGCGGCCCTGGGCGGCGATCCGCAGATCGAGACCGCCGTCGATCCGGCCATCCTCGGGGGTCTCAAGGTGCGCGTCGGCTCGCGCCTCTTCGACGCCTCGCTGAAGACCAAACTGGATTCCCTCAAATTCGCCCTCAAGAGAGCCTGAAGAGACCCTCCCATGGACATCCGCGCCGCCGAAATCACCGATATCCTCAAAAGCCAGATCGCCAATTTCGGCGTCGAGGCTGATGTTTCCGACGTCGGCCAGGTGCTGAGCGTGGGCGACGGCATCGCCCGGGTGTTCGGCCTCGATGAGGTCGAGGCCGGCGAAATGGTGCAGTTCACCAAGGCCGGGGTGAAAGGCATGGCCCTCAACCTCGAGCGCGACAATGTCGGGATCGTGATCTTCGGCAATGACTCCGAGATCGCCGAGGGCGACGAGGTCCGGCGTCTGGGCGAGATCGTCGACGTGCCGGTGGGCAAAGGGCTGCTGGGCCGGGTGGTCAATCCGCTCGGCGAGCCGATCGACGGCAAGGGCCCGATCACCGATGTGGCCGAGCGCCGCCGGGTGGACGTCAAGGCTCCGGGCATCATCCCGCGCAAAAGCGTGCACGAGCCGGTGCAGACGGGCCTGAAGATCATCGATTCCCTGGTGCCGATCGGCCGCGGCCAGCGCGAGCTGATCATCGGCGACCGCCAGACCGGCAAGACCGCCGTGGCCGTCGACGCCATCCTCAACCAGCGCCAAGTCAACGCCAGCGACGACGAAAAGGCCAAGCTCTATTGCATCTATGTGGCCATCGGCCAGAAGCGCTCGACCGTGGCCCGGATCGTCAAGACCCTCGAGGACCGCGGCGCGCTGGACTACACCATCGTCGTCTCCGCCACGGCGTCGGAACCGGCGCCGCTGCAGTTCCTGGCCCCGTTCGCGGGCTGCGCCATGGGCGAGTGGTTCCGCGACAACGGCATGCACGCGGTCATCATCTATGACGACTTGTCCAAGCAGGCCGTCGCCTACCGTCAGATGTCGCTGTTGCTGCGCCGTCCGCCGGGCCGCGAAGCCTATCCGGGCGACGTCTTCTATCTGCATAGCCGCCTGCTGGAACGCGCAGCCAAGCTCAACGAAGACAACGGCTCCGGCTCGCTGACCGCGCTCCCGCTGATCGAAACGCAAGCCAACGACGTCTCGGCCTATATCCCGA
>DASXMK010000444.1:0-1655 GCA_036495705.1 Caulobacteraceae bacterium
CGCCGAATAGGCCGACAGGCAGTCGAGATAGCGTCGCCCGTCGACGTCCCAGACGTGCACCCCCTCGCCGCGGGTCAGGATCACGTCCAGGGGTTTGTAGTTGCGGGCCCCGTATTCGGCTTCCAGGGCCAGGTAGTCGGTTCGGTTCTTGGTTTGGGTGTTCATCTCCAGCACTCCCATCACGCCGCCGCTTCCAGGCTTCGGACCGCCGGCGCCGCCTGGCTGACCAGGTCGAGCCTTAGGGTCATGCAGAAGGCGCCGCCGCCGGAGAGCATGAACGGCTCCAGGTCGACGCCGACGACGTCATAACCGCGCGCCTCCAGCCGCTCCTGCAACGCCGCCCCCGGCCGGGCCATGATCAGCTTGCGCCCCAGGCTCACGGCGTTGACGCAGAAGGCCTGCGCGTCGGCATCGCTCGCCTCGATCCGCTGGTCGGGCGTGGTGTGTTCGAACAGAGCCCGTCTGGCGTCTTCAGAGAGGGCCGGCGGATAGTACAGGATCTCGCCGCCGCTCAACGGGCAAAAGCAGGTATCGAGGTGGTAGTAGGCTTCGGTGGCCAGCGGCATGTGGACCACGCTCTGGCCGAAATGGTCGGCCAGGACCTTCAGGGAATCCGGGGTCGAGCGTGGCCCGCTGGCGGCCCAGAACAGTCGCCGGTTGGCGTCCCAGATGCAGTCGCCGGCGCCTTCCTGGAAGCTGTCGGTGATATCGGCCACGTCGGTCAGCACGCCGCGTCGCTTCAGGCCCTCCAGGGCGGTGTGAAAGTGCGGCGCCTCGCCGGCGCGCTCGGGGTGGCGGAAGCGGGCCACCAGGGCTTTGCCGTTCAGGACCACGGCGGCATTGGCCGGGAACACCAGGTCGGGGAGCCCGGCGACCCCTTTCATCACTTTGACCTGCGCGCCCGCGTGCTCGAGGGCGCCTTTCAGCGCTTCCCAGCCCGCCCGAGCCCGCCGCGCCTGGGTCAGCGGGTCGGCGCTCCAGGCCGTCGGCCGCATCCACGGATTGATCTCATAGGCGACCTGGAAATGGGCCGGATCGGTCATCAGGAAGGTGGCGGTCAAAAGTCTCTCCATCGGCCGACTCAGCGGGCTTGATTGAGAGATGGCGCCATTCCAGCTTTGCGAACAGCTAGCAAAACCAGAACATATCGGTCATAGGTTGGCGATATGATCGAAGCCAGTATCAAATTGCCATGGATGAGACCGACCGCAAGCTGATCTCCCTGCTGCGCGCCAACGCCCGCACGCCGGTGGCGACGCTCGCCAAGGCGCTGAGGGTTTCGCGCGCCACGGTGCAGAACCGCATCGACCGCATGCTGGCGCGCGGCGACATCGGCGGCTTTACCGTCCGCGTGCCCGAGGACACCGCCGCGGACCGCGTGCGCGCGATCATGGCCATCGCCGTGGAGGGCGAGCGCTCAGGCGCGGTGCTGCGGCGCCTGCGCGGATTTCCCGAAGTGCGCGCCGTGCACATGACCAACGGCCGCTGGGACATGATCGCCGAACTGGAAACCGACAGCCTGGCCGGCTTCAGCGCCGCGCTCGACGCCATCCGCCTCATCGAGGGGATCTCCGGCACCGAGACCAGCCTGCTGCTGCGCACGCACCAGACTTGAGGCGCTTCGGGGAACCTTCTCTCCCCCCTCTGGGGGGAGT
>DASXMK010000445.1:0-1802 GCA_036495705.1 Caulobacteraceae bacterium
CAGCCCGGCGCCGGGGCCATAGATAAGGCCGAGGCTGACGATAGAGCGGTGGGCGATCACGGCGTGAGCGGTGGCCGCGAGGCCGTGCGGAAAGCCGATCACGTCCAACACCACGCCGGCGATGAGCACGCCAAGGCCGCTCGAGGTTTTGGCGGAGAAGTTGATGCCGGCGAAATACAGGCCCTCGCGCCGGGCGCCGAACAGATGCTCATGCTCGTCGGCGGCGTCGGCCATCATCGACTGGAAGCCGATCAGGGCGAAACTGGCGCCGACGCCGAGCATGATGACCGCCACCGTGAGCAGAGCCATGACCGCGGCGGGCGTGGGCAAGAGGCCGGCGATCCGCAAGGGCGCAGGAACAAGCTGGGCGAGCATGAAGGACGTCAGGCCGGTGAGGACCAGAGTGCGTTTCTCGAGCCGGCGGGCGAGCAACCCGGCCAGAACGATGCCGGCCGCAAGGCCGCCGGTGTAGATCAAGGTGAGGTCGCCGATCTGGACTGTCGAGATCTTCCAGAAATAGGTGTTGGCGTAGAGGGTCAGCGGCCCGGCGACCCCCTGGGCGACGAAAAAGATCAGCAGCGAGGAAAACAGCACCCGGAACGAGCGGTTGCGGAAAATCTCCTTCATCTCGGCGATGAATCGGACGAGCGGCTTCTCGCTCGCGGCAGGCGGCCCATGCAGGCGGCCGCGCGCGCGAAGGGTGCCGAAACCGCTGGTCAGGCCGGCGATGGCGATGATCGCCCCCAGGCACCAGGCGAGGGGAATATAGGCCTCCCGGTGGGTGGTGCCGCCCGGGCCGGCCAGGAACAGGCGGTAGCTGAGGACGGTGGCCACGAGCGTGCCGACGACGGCCAGGCCGACGCGGAAAGCCACGATGGTCGAACGCTCGACATAGTCTTCGCTGAGCTCGGCCCCCAGGGCGTAGTAGGGCACCTGGAAGGCCGACAGGGCGAAGCGCAGGGCCAACGACAGGACTGTGGCGTAGGCGAACAGGCCCGCGCCGCTCAGGCCGCTCGGGATCGAGAAGATTAGCACCAGAGCCAGTCCCGCCGGTACGCTGGCCCCGATAAGAAAGGGGTGGCGCCGGCCTAGCGGGGTGCGGAGGTTGTCGGAGAGCGATCCGATCAGGGGATCGATGCAGGCGTCTACGGCGAGCGAGATCAGACCCACCGCTCCGGCCAGCGTGCCCGAGAGGCCGCAGACGATGGTCAGATAGAACAGCAGGAAATTAGTCAGGGCGAAGGTGATCGTCGTCTCGACCAGGGCGCCGGAGGCGTAGACGCCAAGGAACCCGACACCCAGGCGCCCGCTGCGCGCGGTGTGAGCATCGCCGGCAGCCGTGTCGGCCACCTGCGGCGCGGGCGGATGGGTTCCTACGGACATGAACGCTTCCCTGCGCCGGCCCTGGCGGCCTTTGACATTTGCATACGGTTGCTGACGCTGTTGCGCCAGGACTTCGGCCGCGCGGGGATCGCCAGGAATGCTGCTCCAGGGATTGAAGGTGGTCGAAATGGCGACCTGGGTGGCCGCGCCCGGCTGCGCCATGATCATGGCCGAATGGGGCGCCGAGGTGATCAAGGTCGAAAGCCCGGTCGGCGATGCGGTCCGCGGATTCTTTCCTGACACCGATGACAGTCCGTTTAATCCGATGTTCTCGATGGAGAACCGCGGCAAGCGCGGCGTCGTGCTCGACACCGCCAAACCGGACGGGCGCGCGGCCCTGATCGACCTGCTGCGCGGGGCCGATGTGTTCGTCACCAATGTCCGGCCAGGGGCGTTGGCGCGCGGCCGGCTGGACTACG
>DASXMK010000446.1:0-3913 GCA_036495705.1 Caulobacteraceae bacterium
GCGCGGCCTCGCCGCGCGCCACCGAGAACCGCGATTCGACCTCGCCGGTGTAGAGAAATCCGGCCTTGGTCAGCACCCGGGCGCTGGCGTCGTTGTCGGCGAAGTGCCCAGAGGTCACGAAGCGCCGTTCCCAGGCTGCCCCCGCCCAATCGAGCGCGACGGAGACCGCCTCGGTCATATATCCCACCCCCCAGAACGGCCGGCCAAGCCAATAGCCCAGCTCCGGCGACAGGCCGTCCTTGGGATGAAAGCCGATGACGCCCATGAACGCGCCGTCGGCGCGCTCCACCGCCAGGGCGATCTCCCGGGCCGGATCGGCCTCGCCCATGCGGGCGATGAAACCCTCGGCCATGTCGCGGCTGAAAGGATGGGGAATGGAGGTGGTCATGCGCGCGACGCCGGGATCGTCGGCCAGCGGGGTCATGGGGCCGGCATCCGCCGGGGCGAGCGGACGCAGGACCAGACGCGGGGTCTGAAGTCTCGGCGCCGATCGCGTGTCGGTCATGGTCATCGCCTGACAGCCCAAAATGCAAGAGAGCGGAGGTCCGCTCCGGACGCCCCGCTCTCGTTGGCCCGTCCGGATCATTTCGCGATCCGAACGGCGATGCCCGGATCGATCAGTCGGCTTCGGCAGCCTGGTCCACGGCGACGAAGGTTCGGTCGTCGCGCTTGGTCACGAACCGCACCGCGCCCGACTGTTTGGCGAACAGGGTATGGTCGCGGCCCATGCCGACGTTGTCGCCCGGCCAGAACTTGGTGCCGCGCTGGCGCACGAGAATATTGCCCGCCTCCACCGCTTCGCCGCCGAACTTCTTCACGCCGAGCCGGCGGCCGGCGGAATCGCGCCCGTTGCGCGAAGAGCCGCCCGATTTCTTGTGAGCCATATCTGAAAAGCCTCCGAACTACTTCTTCTTGGCCGGCTTGGCCTTGGCCGCTGGCTTGGCCTTGGCCGCTGGCTTAGCCTTGGCCGCTGGCTTGGCCTTGGCCGCTGGCTTGGCTTTGGCTGCGGGCTCCGCAGCCGCTTTCGCCACCGTCGCCTTGGGCGCCGCCTTGGCCGGGGCCTCAGCCCTGGCCTCGACCTTGGGAGCGGCCTTCTTGGCCGGTTTGGCGGCAGCAGGTTTCGGCGGTTTGGCGGCGGCTTCGGCGTGGAAGGCGGCGCGGGCGTCGGCCTTGGCTTTGGCGTCCTCCATCTGGCGCGCGAGACCCCGGGCGCGGGCGCGCAGCTCGGCGAGCGGGGTGAGATCGACCTCGCCGGTCCAGGCTTCGCTCTTGCCGTCGCCGTCAATGCCGGTGACCCGAACCACGGTCTCGATCTGGCGATGACCGCGCGTGCGGCGATAGCCCTGGCGACGGATCTTCTTGAAGACTTTGATCTTGTCGGCTTTGCGGGTCTCGACCAGGGTGGCGCTTACGCTGGCCCCGGCGATCAGCGGCGCGCCGAGCGTCACCGACTCGCCCTCGCCGATCATCAGCACCTGGTCGAAGGCGACCTTGGCCCCCGGCTCGCCCGCCAGCTTTTCCACCACCAGCAGATCGCCGGCCTGGACGCGGTACTGTTTGCCGCCGGTCTTGATCACAGCGTACATCGTCGCGAGGCCTTCGGGTGAGAGCGGAAGAGGCAAAACGAAATGCGCCCGCGGGCAGGCCCGCGAGCGAGGGGGGCGACTTATAGCGGCGCGGCCCGCGAGGTCAAGGCGAGGTCGTTGGACCTGGGCCGCCGGGGCCCCTACATAGCCAACCCATGACCCCAATCCCCGTCACCGTCCTCACCGGCTATCTCGGCGCCGGCAAGACCACCCTGCTCAACCGCATCCTCTCGGAGGATCACGGCAAACGCTACGCCGTTATCGTCAACGAATTCGGCGAGATCGGCATCGACAATGACCTCGTTGTCGGGGCCGATGAGGAAGTGTTCGAGATGAACAACGGCTGCGTCTGCTGCACGGTGCGCGGCGACCTGATCCGCGTCCTCCAGGGCCTGATGAAACGCCAGGCCAGCGCCGCCCGCGGCTTCGACGCCATCATCATCGAAACCACCGGCCTGGCCGATCCAGGCCCGGTCGCCCAGACCTTCTTCGTCGACGACGACGTCAAGGCCAGGACGCGCCTGGATTCGGTGACCACCGTGGTCGACGCCAAACATGTCCTGGGCGCCCTTGGCCATAGCCGCGAGGCGCGCGAGCAGATCGCTTTCGCCGACAAGATCGTGCTCAACAAGACCGATCTGGTCTCGGACGAGGAGTTGGCCGAGGTCGAGGCCCGCCTGCGCCGGCTCAATCCGCTGGCCACGATCCACCGGACGCAACGCTCCGACGTGCCCCTCGATGCGGTGCTCGGGCGTGGCGGCTTCGATCTGGCCCGGATCACCGCTTTGGAGCCGGAATTCCTCAATCCGGCCCATGGTGAGCCTGGCCACGTGCACGAAGATGGCTGCGACCACGATGCTCACGATCATCATCACCACGACCATGTCCACGACGACGATATCAAGGGCGTCGCTCTTCGGGCTGGCCGCCCGCTGGACGCCAACAAGGTCAGCCGCTGGCTCAATGAACTGCTGGCCACCAAGGGGCCAGACATCCTGCGCGCCAAGGGCATCCTCGATGTCGCCGGCGAGGACCGTCGCCTGGTGTTCCAGGCCGTGCACATGATCCTGGAGGGCGATTTCCAGCGTCCGTGGTCTGAGAAGGACGCCCGCGAGAGCCGCATGGTGTTCATCGGCCGCGATCTCGACGAGGCGGCCCTGCGCTCGGGCTTCGAGGCCTGCCAGGCGTAAACCTCTTAACTTGGCCTTCATCGCGGGCGAGGATGTTCGGCGGTTCCATTGGCTGGGGCGCTCTTGATGGACGCGGACCGCATCATCGTCGGCGACTGCATCGCCGAAATGGCCGACCTGCCGGAGAAGTCGGTCGACCTGGTGTTCGCCGACCCGCCCTACAACCTGCAACTGGGCGGCGACCTGCTGCGTCCCGACAACTCCAAGGTCGATGCGGTCGACGAGGCCTGGGACCAGTTCGCCTCGTTCGCCGACTATGACGCTTTCACCGAAGCTTGGCTGCGCGCCTGCCGGCGGGTGCTCAAGGACGATGGGGCCCTCTGGGTCATCGGCAGCTACCACAACATCTTCCGCGTCGGACGGCTGGTCCAGGACCTCGGTTTCTGGATCCTGAACGATGTCGTCTGGCGCAAGACCAACCCGATGCCGAACTTCAAGGGCGCGCGGCTCACCAACGCCCACGAGACCTTGATCTGGGCCGCCAAATCGCGCGGCGGGCGGCGCTACACCTTCAACTATGACGCCCTGAAAATGGCCAATGACGAGCTGCAGATGCGCTCCGACTGGACCCTGCCGCTGGCCACCGGCGAGGAGCGGCTGAAGCACGCCAACGGCGTCAAGGTGCATCCGACCCAGAAGCCGGAGGCGCTGCTGCACCGGGTGATCCTGGGCTCGACGCGGCCGAGGGATGTGATCCTCGATCCGTTCTTCGGCGTCGGCACAACAGGCGCGGTGGCCAAAAGGCTGGGCCGCCACTTCATCGGCATCGAGCGCGAGGAGACCTACGCCGCCGCCGCCAAGGCGCGTATCGCCGCGGTGACGCCGGCGCCGGCGGACTCCATCGAGGTCACCGGCTCCAAACGCTCAGAGCCCCGGGTGCCGTTCGGACAGATCGTCGAGGCCGGCCTGGTGCGGCCGGGGGACCTGATCTGGTGCCCCAAGGGCGAGCACGCCGCGCGGGTGCGGGCCGACGGCAGCCTGGTCGCGGGCGATCTCACCGGCTCGATCCACAAGGTCGGGGCGATGATCCAGTCGCAACCGGCGTGCAATGGCTGGACCTATTGGCACATCCGCACCGATACGGGCCTCGCGCCCATCGACGTGCTGCGTGAGAAAATCCGGGCGGCGATGAGCGTC
>DASXMK010000447.1:0-4160 GCA_036495705.1 Caulobacteraceae bacterium
TGGGTTCCGGGTCCGGTGGCGGTGCGGCCGATCTACGCGCCAGCCTTAGTGGCATGGGTGGGCGGTGGAGCGATTGGGGGCGGGGTGGCTTGGAGGTCGAGCCGGGGTCCGTGGTGGCCGAAAACTGACCCTTGGTCAGGCCATAAACGCCGTTGTTCTCGACGATATAGGTCATGTTGACCCCGCGCCGGATCGAATGGGCGAACTGGCCAAGGCCGATCGAGGCCGAATCCCCGTCCCCGGACACGCCGAGATAGATCAGGTCGCGATTGGCCAGGTTGGCCCCGGTGAGCACCGAGGGCATGCGCCCGTGCACGCTGTTGAAGCCGTGCGAGGCCCCGAGGAAATAGTCCGGCGTCTTCGACGAACAGCCGATGCCGGACAGCTTGGCCAGCCGGTGCGGCGGCAGGTCGAGATCGTAGCAGGCCTGGATGACCGCGGCCGAAATCGAATCGTGGCCGCAGCCAGCGCACAGGGTCGAAACCTTGCCTTCATAGTCCCGGCGGGTGAAGCCCAGGGCGTTGGGGGCCAGGAGCGGATGGTGCAGCCGGGGCTTGGCGATGAAGGTCATTGGGCGGCCTCCGAAACCGACCCTGGGCTCATGGCCCGCATGCGCGCGGCGATGTCGTCGGTGATGAATCGGGCGGTGATCGGCGAGCCGTCATAGCTCAGCACCGCGGCCAGCTTGGCCGGGTCGATGCCCAGTTCGTTGATCAGCAGGGTGCGCAGCTGGCCGTCGCGGTTCTGCTCGACCACGAACACCGTTTCATGGGCGGCGATGAACTCGGCCACCGCCGCGCTAAACGGAAAGCCGCGCAGGCGCAGGGCGTCGAGATGGACGCCCAGCTCGGCCAGCTGGCCGAGGGATTCATTCAGCGCCGCCGAGGTCGAACCGAAAAAGAGCACGCCGTGCGGCGTGCGCCGCTTGGCCGGGCGGCTGACCGGGGCCGGGATCAGCGCCTTGGCGGTCTCGAACTTGCGCAGCAGCCGCTCCATGTTGGCGACATACACCGGCCCGTCCTCGCTATAGCGGGCGTTGGGATCGCGCGAGGTGCCACGGGTGAAATAGGCCCCGCGCTCGGGGTGGACGCCGGGCAGGGTGCGATAGGGAATCCCGTCGCCATCGACCTCGCGGTAGCGACCAAAGTCCTCGCCGGCCTCGAGGCGCTCGAAGGTCATGATCTTGCCGCGGTCGAGACGGCGGGCCGGGTCCCATGCCAGGGGCCGGCACAGCCACTCGTTCATGCCGATGTCGAGATCGAGCATGACGAACACCGTCGTCTGCAGCCGATCGGCGAGATCGAAGGCCAGGGCCCCCATCTCGAAACATTCGGCCGGATCCTCGGGGAACAGCAGCGGGTGCTTGGTGTCGCCGTGCGAGGCGTAGGCGGCCGACAGGATGTCCGACTGTTGGGTGCGCGTGGGCATGCCGGTGGACGGCCCGCCGCGCTGGACATCGAAAATCACCGCCGGGATCTCGGCGAAATAGGAAAGGCCGACAAACTCTTGCATCAGCGAAATGCCCGGCCCTGACGTGCAAGTGAAGGCGCGCGCGCCGTTCCAGCCGGCCCCGATGACGATGCCGATCGAGGCGATCTCGTCTTCGGCCTGGACGACGGCGAAACGGGCCTCGCCGGCCTCGCTTTTGCGCTGGGTGTCGCAGTGGGCCATGAACGCTTCGGCCAGCGAGGTCGAAGGCGTGATCGGATACCACGCGCACACCGTGGCCCCGCCCCACAGGGCCCCCAACGCCGCCGCCTCGTTGCCCTCGACATAGATGCGGTCGCCCACGGCGTCGGCCCGCCGCACTTTCAGCCCGATCGGCGGCAGGCTGGCGAGCGCCGCCTCGCGGCCCATGGCCAGGGCTTCGAGATTGGGTTTGATCAGCCGCGCCTTGCCGGGGAACTGCTCGGCGACCAGCTGGTCGCAGACGTCGGAGTCGACACCCAAGAGGGCGGTCAGAGCCCCGACATAGATGATGTTCTTGAACAGCTGGCGCTGGCGGGCGTCGCTGTAGGCGCGGTTGCAGATCTCCGTCAGCGGCACGCCCAACAGGGTGATGTCGTCGCGCACCCCCTCCGGAGGCAGCGGTTTGGTGGAATCGTAGAACAGGTAGCCGCCCGGCTCGATGCCGGCGATGTCTTTCTTCCAGGTCTGGGGATTCATCGCCACCATGAGGTCGACGCCCCCGCGCCGGCCCAGACAGCCGGCCTCCGAGACCCGGACCTCGTACCAGGTGGGCAGGCCCTGGATGTTGGACGGGAAGATATTGCGCGCCGCCACCGGCACGCCCATGCGCAGGATGGCCTTGGCGAACATCGAATTGGCGCTGGCCGAGCCGGAGCCGTTCACATTGGCGAACTTGACCACGAAATCATTGACGGCGGCGATCGACGGCGGCCGCCCCCGCAACCGTCGTTCTGGAGCGACCTCGGTCATGCAGCCTCCCCGGCGTGCGTCATGTCGAGCAGGAACTTGCGCATGTCCCACGCCGCCGTCGGGCAACGCTCGGCGCACAAGCCGCAATGCAGACAGACGTCTTCATCCTTGACCATGATCCGGCCGTCAGCCAGCGAGCCCGACACATAGAGCGCCTGCTCCAAATTAAGCGCCGGGGCCTTGAGGTGCTGCCGCAGGCCGGCTTCGTCGGCGTTGTCGGTGAAGGTGATACAATCCATCGGACAGATATCGACGCAGGCGTCGCACTCTATGCACAGGGCGTCGGTGAACACCGTCTGAATATCGCAATTGAGGCACCGCTCGGCCTCACGATAGCCAAGCTGGGCGTCAAAGCCGAGCTCCACCTCCAGCTTGATATTGCTCAGCGCCTCGGCCTTGTCGCGCAACGGCACGCGATGGCGCGCGGCCAGCGACACGTCGTTGTCGTAGCTCCACTCGTGGATGCCCATCTTCTGGCTGGTTAGGGACACGCCGGGGGCCGGGCGGGCGTTCACGTCCTCGCCCTGGCACAGCTTGTGGATCGAGATCGCCGCCTCATGGCCGTGGGCCACGGCCCAGATGATGTTCTTGGGCCCAAAGGCCGAGTCGCCGCCGAAGAACACCTTGGGATGGGTCGACCCGAAAGTCGCCTCGTCGACCAGCGGCATGCCCCACTCGCCGAAGTCTATGCCGATGTCGCGTTCGATCCACGGAAAGGCGTTCTCCTGGCCGACGGCCACCAGCACATCGTCGCAGGCATGGTGGACGTCCGCCTCGCCGGTCGGAACCAGGCGCCGGCGGCCCTTGTCGTCGAACTGCGCCGCCACTTTTTCGAACGTGACCCCGGTCAGGCGGCCGCCTTCATGGGTAAAGGACTTGGGCACCAGATAGTTCAGGATCGGAATGTCCTCGTGCATGGCGTCCTCCTTCTCCCAAGGAGACGCCTTCATCTCTTCAAAGCCGGAGCGGACGATGACCTTGACGTCGATCCCGCCCAGCCGCCGCGAGGTGCGGCAGCAGTCCATGGCCGTGTTGCCGCCGCCCAGGACTATGACCCGACGACCGATCGCCTCGACGTGACCGAAGGATACGCTGGCCAGCCAATCGATGCCGACATGGATGTTGGCCGCGGCCTCCGCCCGGCCCGGCAGATCCAGGTCGCGCCCGCGCGGCGCGCCGGAGCCGACGAACACGGCGTCGAAGTCCTCTTCCAGCAGAGCCGCCAGGCTGTCCACTCGTTCGCCCAGACGCATGACCGGGCCGAGGCCAGTGATGTAGCCGACCTCTTCGTCGATCACGCTCTCGGGCAGGCGAAAACGCGGGATCTGGCTGCGGATCATGCCGCCGGCCTTGGCGTCGGCGTCGATGATCACGACCTCATAGCCCATCGGGGCCAGATCGCGGGCGACGGTCAGGGACGCCGGACCGGCCCCGATGCAGGCGATGCGCTTGCCGTTGCGCGTCCTCGCCGGCGGCGGCAGGCGGGGCTCGATGTCGCCTTTGTTGTCGGCGGCCACGCGGGGCGCCGGAACCGACGAATATGGCGTCGAAATCCTGCTCCAGGAGGGCCTTCAGGCTGTCGATGCGCTCGCCCTGGCGCAGGGTCATGCCCAGGTCGGTGATGTAGCCGACCTCCTCGTCGATCACGCTTTCCGGCAGGCGGAAGCGCGGGATCTGGCTGCGGATCATGCCGCCCGGCTTCGGGTCGGCGTCGATGATGG
>DASXMK010000448.1:0-1930 GCA_036495705.1 Caulobacteraceae bacterium
GATCTATCGAAGTGGTGCGGGGACCCAAGGCCGCGCCGCCGCCCGACTGGCGCAGCCTGACGGTCAGCGGTCGCGCGCGCTCGGCCATTCGCCGTCTTATCCGCCAGACCGAAAAAGAAGAATTCCAACGGCTTGGCCGCACCACCCTGGACCAGACCTTCGCCCGGGCGGGCAAGACGCTGTCCGAGGTTTCGCTTCGCCCGGCGCTCGATCGTTTCGCCGCCGCCAATGAAGCGGAACTGATGATTATCGTCGGTCGCGGTCGAATTACGCCGACCCAGGTGCTGGAGACGGTGTTTCCTGGCCTCAAAGAGACCGAGCGCCAGGCTGCGTCGGCGAGACGGCGCATCGAGGACGGGCACGCGGCTCGGTTCTACGTCCAAGGCGGCGGCCTGACAGCGGGCGTGGTCCTGCATTTTGCGCCGTGCTGCAATCCGATGCCGGGCGATCGCATCGTCGGCATTGTCGAAAAAGACAAGGGTCTGGCGGTCCACACCATCGATTGCCCGGTGTTGGCGGCGTTTGAGGACCAGGAAGACCTATGGCGCGACCTGCAGTGGACGCCGGAGGCGGAGCGCAACACGCTTTCCGACGCGCGCCTGATCGCGACCGTCCACGATGCGCCGGGGGTCATGGGGCAGATATGCACCATCATCGGCGAGGCGGGCGGCAACATCATCGGCGTCAACATGCGGCACCGGCATTCGAACTTCTTCGACGTGGACTTCGATGTGGAGGTCAAGGACGCCCGCCACCTCACGCACATCGCCGCGGCGCTGCGCGCCTGCCCAAGCGTGGAGACCGTCGACCGGGCTCAGGGCTGAGGCGGCCGTTCCAGCCGGTAGAGGCTCTGCACAATCTCGGCGTGGCGATCATGGCGGATCAAGCCGGCGCCATGGTTCCACCTCCGCGGAGAGTGCGCTATTTCGACGCTCATGAGCGGTCAGCCGGTTTATGGTCTTGGCAGGTGGAGTTTGGAGGCATGAGCCGTCGCGTCCGCCTGGGCGTCAACATCGATCACGTGGCCACCATCCGCAATGCGCGGGGGGAATCCTATCCCGATCCGGCGCGGGCCGCTGAACTGGCGATGCAGGCCGGGGCTGACGGCATTACCGCTCATTTGCGGGAAGATCGCCGGCACATTTCCGACGCCGATATCGACGCCCTGGTGGCGCTCACCCGCCGACGGGGCCGGCCGCTCAACCTGGAGATGGCCGTGACCTCGGAGATGGAAGCCATCGCCCTTGCGCATCTTCCACCGGCCGCTTGCCTGGTGCCGGAACGGCGTGAGGAGGTCACCACCGAAGGCGGCCTCGACGTGGCCGGCGGCCACAACAAGATCGCGCCGGTTGTAGCCAGGCTGAGGGACGCCGGCATCCGTGTTTCGCTATTCGTTGAGCCTGACCCGATCCAGATCGAGGCCGCCTCGCGGGTGCGCGCCCAGGTCGTCGAATTGCACACCGGGGCCTGGTGCCTGGCGGTGAGGGAGCGCTCCCCGCGAGCCGCCCAGCAGCTGACCCGGCTGCGCGAGGCGGCGCGGATGGCCGACGCCCTCGGTCTGGAGGTGCATGCCGGTCACGGGATTGACTACGAGACGGTTGGGCCGGTCGCGGCCATCCCGCAGGTCGTGGAGCTGAACATCGGCCATTTCCTGATCGGCGAAGCGATTTTCGCCGGACTGGATCCGGCGATCCGGCGCATGCGGGTGCTGATGGACAAGGTGGCGGCCACCGGTGAGGCGGCGGCGTGATCATCGGACTGGGCTCGGATCTAACCGACATCCGCCGCATCGAACAGGCCCTGGAGCGCTTCGGCGAGCGTTTCATAGAGCGGATCTTTACCGAGACGGAGCGGGCGCGCTCAGAGCGCCGGGCCGGCCGCGCCGGAAGCTACGCCAAGCGTTTCGCGGCCAAGGAAGCCTGCGCCAAGG
>DASXMK010000449.1:0-1524 GCA_036495705.1 Caulobacteraceae bacterium
CTTCCAAAGCCGAGATCTTGGAAAGGTCGGTGATGATGTCCTCGCTGATTCCGTCGGAGAAATACTCCTGCTCCGGATCGCCGCTCATGTTGGCGAACGGCAGGACGCAGATGGAGAGCCTGCTAGCGGCTTTCCGGACCGTTCCGTTTTTCGACCCGCTCGGCGAGATCAGGCCCGCGATGGCGCCGGTCACCTGTTTCCAGCCTGCCGTGTCGTCGCCGCCGGACCAGCCCGCGAGGTCGGCGCATTGGATGGAATCGAACGGCATCGGCAGCCGGCCGCCATCGACCGTGAGCTGCACAAGCTTGCCATCTTCGCGGGCGCGGTTGGCTTCCGAAAACACCCACTTGCTCTTGGCCGCTTCGGCCGACCAGATGACCACAACCGCCTTGGCGGTATTCAGCCGCTCGGCAATCACATCGGCATAGGCCCGGTTGGCGGGGATCTCGTCGTCGCGCCACACGCCATAGCCGAGCGCCCGCAGCGCCTCGCCGATCTGGCGCGCCTGGGCCTCGGTGGACCTGGCGTAGGAAATGAAGACGTCGCTCAAGCGGCGGCTTCCTCCGCCGCCAGGCGGGCTTCGGCCGCGGCGATCATGGCCTGGAAGCGCGGGTCATCGCGCAGAGGGTCCATGTCCGGGTCAGTCTTGGTCCAATCGAGATCATAGCGGGTGACTTGGGCCAGGTAGGGGCCGAGCAGATCGAGCGCGCCGTCGATGTCCTTGAGGTGGACGCCGAGGGCGCAGGCGAAATTGTAGCGCATGGCCTGATTGTCCGGATCGATCAGCAGGGCGCGGCGGATCCAGTCGCGGCACCGGTCGGCTTCGCCAAGGACCGCCAGGGCGAGCACGCCATAGCTCATCGCAAACCCGTTGCCGCGGTCCTGGGCCAGGATGGCCTCGGCGCGGGCGAGGCACATGCGGGCCGCCCGCCGCGCCCCGTCCGTGTCGCCGAGCGCGGTGTAACAGGTGATCAGCGTCGCGGGAGGGTAGGGGTCAGCCTCCATCAGCGCGGCCGCCTTTTCGTAGTAGGGAATGGCGTCGGCGATGCGTCCTTGGCTGATACGCACATTGCCCGCGCCATTGGTCGCCTCGTAGGACTCGGGGTCGAGACGCAGGGCGATCTGGGCTTCCTCCCAGGCCTCGTCATACCGGCCCTCTAGTTTAAGATTTGCCGTTTTTGCCGCGTGGGCCTCGGCGAGGCCGGGATCGAGCGCCAGCGCCTTGTCGACAGCCGCCGAGCCGTCCATGTCTTGTCGCCCAAAGCGCAGGCGCAGGGTTGACTGCGCGCTCCCCATCAGGGCCCAGGCGCGGGCGTAGGTTGGGTCAATCTCGACGGCCTTGCCGCACAGGCGGACGACCGCCTCGACCAAATGCGCATCAAAATTGCCGGTGGAGTAGTGTTGACGCGCCATCAGATAGAGGTCGTAGGCCTCGGCGCTGTCCGTCCCCCGCCGTTCGATGGCCTTCTTCTCTTCCGGAAGAAGTTTGAGCTTTAGCGCCGCGACGATGGCCTCGGAAATCTC
>DASXMK010000450.1:0-9972 GCA_036495705.1 Caulobacteraceae bacterium
AGGCGTCGGCGTAGCCATTGTAGATCACAAATCGGCGATTGCGCCCGTCGTAGTTCCAGCGCTTGGCGCGGGTCTCGAAATAGCGGTTGCCGGTCTCGTCCTCGCCGACGAACACGCTGGCCTTCTTGATCTGAAGCGTCGCCCCGATGGTGGCCCCGGTCCACCAGGTGAAGATCGCCTTCAGGAAATTCATGTCTTGCCCTTGGCGGCGCCGCCCGGACCGCCGCCCGCTTATAGGTCGCGCCCGATCCTCCGTCCAGGCGCCGGTCCAGGCGATAGATGTCAACATCTTGTGGACGCCCTGCGTGAACCCCCAAGATAAGGTTGCGGCCCCGCCACGACGGGCCTAGCTTCGCACAAGCACCTGGCCTGGGGCCCGTCATGCGTTTTGCGCGAAAATCCCCGTTCCTCGATGGCCCGATCGAAGTCCAGGCGCGGCGCGTCGAACGCGCCGACCGATGCGAGGATGTCCTCGCCCCAAGCGGCTGGACGAGCCCGCGCATCGAGGCGTGGCTCGACTGGGGCGCCGCCCTCGCGGGCGATTATCCGCCCGGCGACCTGCCGGCGGCCCTAACACCGGACGGGCCACTCGATCCGCTGTTGGGCGGCGGACCCGATCGTTACGCCCGCCGTCTCGCCGCCTGGGGCTGGGCGCTCGGCGTGTTTAGCGACCTGGGCGACGCCGAAGCCTTTCGCGCGCTCCTCGTCCGTCTCTTCGCCCGCGGTCTGGCGGCGCCCGGCCCGAGCCTGCCCCTCGGGGCGCGCGTCCATCCGCTGGCCGAGGACCCGGTTCAGGCGCCAGCGGAAACGATCCTGGCCGTGGACTCGGCCGCCTTCCAAGCGTCAGCGACGCGGGGGCTGTCGGCCGCCGTGACGGGCGTGTTCGGGGCCGTCGCCCGTTGCGAGGGAGACAAGGCGGCCTGCGCCGATCCCACCGCCAACCAGGCCCTCGCCCGCGCGATCCAGGATGCCCGCGCGGCCGGGGCCAGCGAGGCCGAGATGGCCCACGCCATCGCCTTGGCGCGGGACGGCGTGGAGGCTGACGACGCGCCTGGCCTGGCCCGGCCAATGATCGCGTTGGCCGACCGTGATGGGGCGCGCGCGGCCGATAAGTCTCATGCCCAGGCCGCCATCGCCGGCTGGAGCGCCGGCGGCCTGACGATGGCCTTCACGCCCGGCGCGGCGCGGGCATTGACCCTGGCCAGCATCGCTCCGGCGGCCGCCGTCGACGTTTCGGCATTTGACGAACCGGGCTCCCTGGAAGCCGCGATCCGGGTCATCACCGTCGCGCTCGACATCGAGGCCTCGGCCGGTTTCCTGCTGGTCCCCGAAGATGCCTATCGCCGCCGGGACTACCGCCCGCTGGCCTTGTCGCTGGCTGGGGTGGCCGAGCATCTGGTGGCCCATGGCTTGGCCTATTCCGAAGGGGCCGGACGCGCGCGCGCCGCCGCCCTGCACGCCCTGGTCCAAGCCGCGGCGCTGGCGACATCGGCGGAGCTGGCCAAGGCGGTCGGGCCCTACCCGCGGTTCGAGCGTGATCGCGAAGCGTTTGTCGACAGCCTGCAACGCGCCGGGGTGGCGGCCGGCGAGGTGGAGGATCCGTGGGCCGAGCGCGGCGCCGAATTTTTCGCCCAGGCCCTTGCGGCTGCGCGCGGACACGGACTGCGCAACGCCCAGGTGAGCGCGGGCGGGCACGACCTGGAAACCAGCCTGCGTCTGGGGGCGCGCGCCATCGGGGCCAATCCCTGGGCCGGGCCGCGAGCGAACGCCGAGACCGCCGACGGCGAGGTGTTCCCGGTCGTGGGCGAAGCCGCGCTGCGGGGCCTGGCGGCGCTGGGCCTCGACGCCGACGCCGCCCGCTCGTACATCCTCGGGGCCGGGACCCTGCAAAGCGCCCCAGGGCTGGAACGACTGGCCGAAGCCGGCTTCACCGACCATGAGATCGCCGCGGCCGAGGCCACGCTCGGCCGCGCCGCCAGCCTGCGCGAGGCCTTTGCTCCGGCCGTGATCGGCGAGGGCTTCGCTCGCGATGTGCTGGGGGCCGGAGCCGACGCCGTCGCCGACGTCGCCTTCGACAGCTTGGCCTTCGCCGGATTGTCGGCAGAGGAGATTGCTGCGGCGCAGACCCATGTTTTTGGGGCGGGGGGCCTGGCTTGCGCGCCGTTCCTGGCCGATGACCAGGCGGCTGTGTTCGCTGGCCGGGCCGAGACCAGCCTAGAGGCGCGACTGGCCATGATCGTGGCCGTGCAAGCGTTCGTGTGCGCCCCACCGGTCGCGGTGCTGGAGATGCCGTTTTTGGCCGCGCCGCGAGAAGCGACCGGCCTGCTGACCCAAGCCGCCGCCTCCGGAGTGCTGGCCGTCCGGCTTGCGCGCGACACGGCGCCGGCGGGTTTCGCCGTGTCCGTCCCGGAGTCGGCGCCGTCCGAGGCCCGCGGCGAGACCACCGTCCGAGACCGGATCGTCGAGCGCCTTGTAGAGATCGATCGCAGCCGCCGGCGTCTCCCCGACCGCCGCAAGGGCTATATCCAAAAGTCCACTGTAGGCGGCCACAAAGTCTATCTGCACACGGGCGAGTATGACGATGGCGAGCTCGGCGAGATCTTCATCGACATGCACAAGGAAGGCGCGGCCTTCCGTTCTCTGATGAACAATTTCGCCATCGCCATCTCCATCGGCCTGCAATACGGCGTGCCGCTCGACGAGTTCGTCGACGCCTTTGTGTTCACACGCTTCGAGCCGTCCGGCGCGGTGACTGGGAACGACTCCATCACCTCGGCCACGTCGATCCTGGACTATGTGTTTCGGGAACTGGGCGTGTCCTATCTGGGCCGCACGGACCTGGCCGAAATCGCCGCCAGCGAGATGGATCGCGATGGCCTCGGCGCCGGGATCAAGGGTCCTGACGAGCCCCAGCCGCTGACCCGCTTCATCTCGCGCGGCTTCTCCCGCGGAACCGCACCCGACAATCTGGTGTTCCTGCCTACGGCGGGGCGGCCGGGACCGCGGGCCGCCGAGGTCTGCCCGGCCTGCGGCGACATCGCCCTGGTGCGCAAAGGACAATCGCTTATGTGTGAGACCTGCGGTGCGCGTCAGCCCAGGGACGCCCAAGGCGAGACGTGACCGGACATTAAGAGGTTTTCACTGGCGTCGCGGCGCGGGCGATGCGCACTAGGAACGCTGGACACGTTCGAAGTGGAGGATTTGGCGCCCGCCATGACCTGGGCTCACCGACTGACGATCACGCTGGCCGCCGCCGGCCTGATGCTGTTCGGCGCGGCCGGCGCGGTCATGGCGCAGGATGAGCGCGCCGACGTGCCGCGCCTGGTCTCGTTTGGCGGCGACTGCCGCAATTGCGGACTGGCTGGCCGACGCCTGATCGGGGCCAAGTTCATCGGAGCCGACTTCGCCGGCGCTTCGCTGGCCGGAGCCGACCTGCGCGGGGCCAACTTCATCGGCTCGACCTTCACCGGCGCCGACCTGACCAAGGCCGACGTCCGCGGCGCCTCCATGCTGGCCGGGAACTTCCTGCTGGCCAATTTCAGCGGCGCCAAGCTGGCCGGACTGGAAGCCCACGCAACGGTGTTCATCAACGCCAATTTCAACCACGTGACCGCCACTTGCATCGACCTGTCGGCCTCGAACCTTTCCCGGGTCGACGGCCGCGACGCCAATTTCCAGAGGGGAACCTTCACTCGCGCCATTCTGGTGTCCGGACGCTTTCAAGGGGCCTCGTTCCAGAACGCCAAGCTCGAAGGGGCCAATCTCGCCGACGGGGATTTCACCGGGGCCGATTTCCGGGACGCGGATATGGCCGGGGCGATGCTCGACGGCGCCACCTTGGCCGGAGCTGACCTGCAGAGCGCCCGCAACCTGACCCAACGCCAGTTGGACGGGGCCTGCGCCGATGCCCGGACCCGGCTACCCGGCGGGCTGAACGGGCACGCCTGCAACGGCCACGGCCGGCGGCGCGACTTCGGGGGATTCGGCGACTAGCTCACAACGAGGCCCCAACTAGCCTTTCAGCGGCGGCTGCACGCGGATGTGCAATTCCTTCAGTTGCCTCTCGCGCACTGCGGCCGGGGCGTTCATCAGCAAATCCTGCCCCTGCTGGTTGAGCGGAAAGGCGATCACCTCGCGGATGGCCTGCTGACCGGCGAGCAGCATCACGATGCGGTCGATCCCCGGGGCCAAGCCGCCGTGCGGCGGCGCCCCATGACGGAAGGCGGCCAGCATGCCGGCGAAATCCTCTTCCACCGCCTGGGGGCTGTAACCGGCGATCTCGAACGCCCGCAACATGACTTCAGGCCGATGGTTCCTGACCGCTCCCGAGCACAACTCGTAGCCGTTGCAGACGATATCGTACTGGTAGGCCAGCACCTCGAGCGGGTCCTGGCTATCGAGCGCTTCGAGCTCGCCCTGGGGCATGGAGAAGGGGTTGTGCGAGAAGTCCACATGGTTGGACTCCTCATTGAACTCGAACATCGGGAAATCAACGATCCAGCAGAAATCGAACCGGTCTTCGTCCACCAGTTTCAGTTCGCTGGCGATACGCGTGCGGGCGAGGCCGGCAAATTTGTGGAACAGGGCCGGCTCGCCGCCGACGAAGAACGCCGCGTCGCCGACCTTGAGGCCCAGCTGGTCTCGGATGGCGGTCACGCGCTCGGGGCCGAGGTTGCGCGCGATCGGCCCGGCCGCTTCCTCCTCCTGGCCCTCACTGCGCCAGAAGATATAGCCGAGACCGGGCTGGCCCTCCCCCTGAGCCCAGGCGTTCATGCGGTCGCAGAAGGCGCGCGAGCCGCCGCCCGGGGCGGGAATGGCCCAGATCGCGCCTTTGGGGGCCTCGAGCATGCGGGCGAAAAGGCCAAAACCGCCGCCGCGGAACGCGGGTGAAACGTCCTGCATGATCAGGGGATTGCGCAGGTCCGGCTTGTCGCTGCCATAGCGGGCGATGGCGTCGCGATAGGCGATGCGCGGAAACGGATAAGGCGTCACCGGCTTGCCTTCAGCGAATTCCTCGAACACGCCGTGCAGCACCGGCTCGATGGCGGCGAACACGTCGTCCTGGGTGACGAAGCTCATTTCCACGTCGAGCTGGTAGAACTCCAGCGAGCGGTCGGCGCGCGGGTCCTCGTCGCGGAAACACGGGGCGATCTGAAAATAGCGGTCGAAGCCGGCCATCATCAGCAGCTGTTTGAACTGCTGCGGAGCCTGGGGCAGTGCGTAGAAGCGCCCCGGATGAATGCGCGACGGCACCAGGAAGTCGCGCGCGCCCTCGGGACTTGAGGCGGTCAGGATCGGCGTCTGGAATTCCAGGAACCCCTGATCGGTCATCCGTCGGCGGATCGAATCGATCAACTTCGAGCGCAGGACGATGTTGCGGTGCAGGGTTTCACGGCGCAGGTCGAGATAACGATGCTTGAAGCGGATCTCCTCGGGGTATTCGGGCTCGCCGAACACCGGCAGGGGCAGTTCGGCCGCCTCGGACAGCACGGCCACCGCGCGCACGGCCACTTCGACCTCGCCGGTGGCCAGGGCCGGATTGATGGTGGAGGCTTCGCGGGCCACCACCTCGCCGTCGATGCGCACGACGCTCTCGGGCCGCAGCCGATCAAGGACCTCGAACCCCGGGGCCCCGGGGTGAACCACAAGCTGGGTCAGGCCATAGTGGTCGCGCAAGTCGACAAACAGCAGGCCGCCGTGGTCGCGCTTGCGATGAATCCAGCCCGACAGGCGCACATTACGACCCTGCTCCGCGAGCCGCAGGGCGCCGCAGGTGTGGGTTCGATAGGCGTGCATCGGAGCTTCCGGACGGGCTGGGGAAAAAGGCGCGGAAGGGCGCATGGCCCCCTCCCCTTGTCAAGCCAAGCCGGCCTCCAGGCGAGGCCGTTTGCGACTCAGCCGGTTCGGATACATATTGGGGTTCCTGTCTCAACAGCTGAAAGGAGGTGGTCCAGTGTCTCATTGTCTCCAGCCGCGGTCGCATGCGACCTGGAGCCTTATGACGGAGGCTCGCTCCTGACGGCGTCGTTGACGCACTGAAGGATCAGGTCGTGGGACGCCGGCGCAGCGCCGGGGTCACCGCGGTCACGACGATGGAGGGGCCGGTCCGGATGCGGGCCGGCCCCTCGGTTTTTTTCAGAAGCGTAGGCAGTCGCCGTGTTCGACCAGCAGCACCGACTTTTGGTGATAGCGGGTCTTGTAGGCGTCGATCACGCCGTCCAGCCTGGCTCGCTCATCGTTGGCGCCCGTCAGTTCGATGAGCATCACCCGGGTCGTTTCGCGCCCCAGCACCCCGCCGGGCGGGCGCCACTGGCCCTCAGCTTTCCAAACCGTGAGGCCGTCAGGAAACCTCGGCGTCACCTCGCTATCGAGAAAGGCCGCCCACTCGCCGTCGCTGAGCACACGGCCACCCACCGCCTGGCCGAAGAACAGCTCGGCCGAGCGGGCCGCGTGCAGGCCGGTTGGGCACGCCGTCCAGGCCAGGCCCGGCGCGGCGACGAGGAGGGCCGCCGCCGCGAATCCAGCTGTCGTCTTCATGCCCCGACGAGTTCCCGGCCGATGAGGAACCGACGGATTTCGTTGGTGCCGGCCCCGATGTCATACAGCTTGGCGTCGCGCAAATAGCGCTCCACGGGAAAATCCTTGAGGTAGCCGGCCCCGCCCAGGGCCTGGATGGCCTCCAGGGACACGCGCACGGCGTTCTCCGAGGCCAGCAGGATCGCGCCGGCGGCGTCAAAGCGGGTTGTCCGCCCAACGTCGCAGGCCTTGGCGACGGCGTAGACATACGCCCGGGCCGAGTTGAGGGCTACGTACATATCGGCGATCTTGCCCTGCATGAGCTGGAACGAACCGATCGGTTTGCCGAACTGGCGCCGCTCGCGCACATAGGGCAGGACCGCGTCCAGGCAGGCCTGCATGATCCCAAGCGGTCCAGCCGCCAGCACCGCCCGCTCATAGTCCAGCCCGCTCATCAGGACCCCGGCGCCGCCGTTCTCGGGTCCCAGAACATTCTCGACCGGGACATCACAATCCTCGAACACCAACTCCCCGGTGTCGGACCCGCGCATGCCGATCTTGTCGAGCTTCCTGGAGCACGAATAACCCTTGAAGCCGCGCTCGATTAGGAAAGCGGTCACGCCCCGGCTTTCGGCGTCGGGTTGGGTCTTGGCATAGACCACCAGGGTGTCGGCGTGCGGCGCATTGGTGATCCAGAACTTGGTCCCGTTCAGGCGATAGACATCGCCACGGCGTTCGGCGCGCAGCTGCATGGAGATGACGTCCGAGCCCGCGCCCGACTCGCTCATGGCCAGGGCGCCGACGTGCTCGCCGCTGATCAGCCCGGGCAGGTAGCGGCGCTTCTGTTCGTCCGAACCCCAGCGGCGGATCTGGTTCACGCACAGGTTGGAGTGCGCCCCGTAGGACAGGCCAACCGAGGCCGAGGCCCGCGACACCTCCTCCATGGCCACCACATGCTCGAGATAGCCCAGGCCCAGACCGCCATAATCCTCCTCCACGGTGATGCCATGCAGACCCAGCGCGCCCATCTGCGGCCAAAGTTGGCGCGGGAAGCTGTTGGAGAGGTCGATCTCGGCGGCAATAGGGGCGATACGGTCGGCGGCGAAACGGGCCGTGGTATCGCGGATGGCGTCAGCCGTCTCGCCAAGCGCGAAATCCATCGTCGGGCCGTGATTGGGGATCATGCGCTTCCCTTACCACAGGCGTTCACGCTCATGGCGGCCCTATCACGACCAGTGCGCGCCGCGGAAGCGGGCCGCCTGGAGGCGATGCCCTACGCCCAAGCGCGCTGGCGACAATTCGCTGGTGCGGTCGAGAAGACTCGAACTTCCACGGGTTGCCCCACAGCGACCTCAACGCTGCGCGTCTACCAATTCCGCCACGACCGCCGTTGCGAGCCGCGCGGGGTAGCAAATGGGCGGGCGCTTGTGAAGGCGACGCATTGCGCGCACCGTCGCGGCGCCCACATGGACGCGATGCCCGTTCTTGCCGAACCCACCCGCTTCACACGCGCCGACGGCGAGGCGGTGGAATGGGTGCGCTCGGTGGGCGAGCAGCCCTATCTGGAGGTCGTCGCGGCTATGGAAGCGCGGGCCGCGGCGATTGCTGACGGGACAGCTCCAGAATTGGTGTGGCTGCTGGAGCATCCGCCGCTGTATACGGCCGGGGTCTCGGCGAAGGCGGATGACATGATCGCGCCGGACCGCTTGCCGGTGTTCAAATCCGGCCGCGGCGGCCAGTTCACCTACCACGGGCCAGGACAGCGGGTCGCCTATGTCATGCTCGATTTGCGGGCCCGCGGGCGCGATGCCCGAGCGTTCGTCGGCGCGCTCGAAGCCTGGCTCATAGCCGCCCTCGCCCATCTTGGCGTGGCGGGCGAAATCCGTTGCGGCCGCGTCGGCGTATGGGTGCCGCGTCCTTCTCCGGAAATGCCCGGTCGGGAGGACAAGATCGCCGCCATCGGCGTCAAGCTCCGGCGTTGGGTGAGCTTTCATGGCGTAAGTCTCAATGTTCGCCCGGACCTGTCACATTTCGCCGGTATCGTGCCCTGCGGGATCACCGAGCACGGCGTGACCAGCCTGGAACAGCTTGGCGTTGAAGCGTCGATGTCACAGGTGGACACCGCCCTGGCGGCGGCGTTCGAGTTGGTCTTTGGACCAGTGGTTTGGAGTAAACGTCCGAGTCCAGATTGATCCCGGGCCGGATTGCCCCGCCCTCCCGGCCGATCTTACAACAGCAAGGCCGTATGCGTGCGCCCGCCGACCTGTCGAGAAAACCCGATCTTCGCTCCATGCACCTGATCGACCGCTATCTCCTGCGCGAGCTTCTCGGGCCAACGCTGCTGGCGGCGGCGGCGCTTTCCGGCGTGGCTCTGCTCAGCGAGAGCCTTTCGGCCCTCGATGTGCTGGTTGATCAGCGCCAAAGCGTGCCGGTTTTCCTCAAGATCATCTTCCTGGCCATGCCGCAGCTGATCGCCATGGTTCTGCCCATCGCTGTGCTGGTCGGGGCGCTGGTGGCGCTCAATCGCCTGCATACCGAGCAGGAGATCGTCATCTGCTTCGCCGGCGGCATGAGCCGCTGGCGGGTAATCGCGCCAGCGCTGCAACTGGCCTCGGCGGCCACCCTGATCTGCTTGGTCCTGACACTTTGGCTACAGCCGCTTTCCTATCGCGCCCTGAGGCAGACCTTGCAGACCGTTCGCGCCGACATCGCCGGGACCATGATCCAGCCGGGCAAGTTCTCGCACCCGGCCCCCGGCGTGACGGTGTTCGCACAGTCGGTGGACGATGATGGCGTGATCCGCAATCTGTTCATCGATCATGTGTCCAGCGCCGGCCGCGACAATACGGTCATGGCCCGGGAAGGTCGCCTGCAAAGCCGGACCGGAGCGCCAATGATGATCATGCGCCACGGGGCCAGCCAGGAGTTCTCCAAATCGGGAACCCTGAATTTCCTGTCGTTCGATCAGTACGTGCTCGACCTACGGCCACTGATGGCTCCCGAGCGGCGGGTCATCTACAAGCTTTCCGACCGCTATCCGCACGAGCTGTTTTTTCCCGACCTGCGCGGAGCCTGGGAGCGCGCCAATGCCACCAAGATGCTCGCCGAAGGCCATTCGCGGCTGGCGGGCCCGCTGTACAACATCGCCTTCATGGCCATGGCCTTGACCGCCGTAATCGGGGGTTCCTTCAGCCGCATGGGCTATGGGGCCCGGATCGCCGCCGTGGCTTTCGCGGCGCTGATCGTGCGGGTGACCGGGTTTGGGGCCCAGGCGGCGGCGGCCGGCTCACCGGACATGAACCTGGCGCAGTACCTCATCCCCCTCGGCGCCACCGCGATCGCCCTCGTTATTCTGTTCGCCGGCCGCCCGCAGCGACGATTGCAACTGGCCGGCGCCTCCGCGTGACCGTCCCCGCCCTCCGCCTGCAGGCCTATGTCCTGGGCCGGTTTCTGGTC
>DASXMK010000451.1:0-7407 GCA_036495705.1 Caulobacteraceae bacterium
TGACCGAAATCGAAACCGCCGGCCAACCCGCGGCCGCCGCCGCGCCCCCCCGGGCCGCCAACGACTTCGGCGAGCCCCTGGGCTATGATCGCATGTCCCGCCCGCCCTCGAGCGATCCGTTCCGGCGTCGGTGACGGCCCAATCGTGACTGCAGAATTGGCCTTGCGAGCCGAGGCGCCGTTGCGCGCCTTCGAGGTGGTGACCTTCGGCTGCCGTCTGAACGCCTGCGAGTCCCAGGCCATCCGCGAGCGCGCCTCCGCCGAGGGCCTGACTGACGCGGTGGTGTTCAACACCTGCGCGGTCACGGCCGAAGCGGTGCGTCAGGCGCGCCAGGCGATCCGCAAGGCCCGGCGCGAACGCCCGGGCGCCCGGCTCATCGTCACCGGCTGCGCCGCCCAGATCGAGCCCGAGACCTTCGCCGCCATGAGCGAAGTGGACCTCGTCGTTGGCAATGCCCGCAAGGCGGGTCCGGGAGAGCTGGCCGCCGCCGGCGCGCGCCTGCGGGTGGGCGATATCCTGGCGCAAGGCGGCGAAATCCCCCGGGCGGAGGGCGCGCCAGCGGGCCGGGCCCGGGCCTATGTGGCCATCCAGACCGGCTGCGATCACCGCTGCACCTTTTGCGTCATTCCCTATGGCCGCGGCAATTCACGCTCCCAGGACCCCCATCGCGTGGTGGACCAGGTGCGCCACATGGCCGCCGCCGGCTACGCCGAGGTGGTGCTCACCGGCGTGGACCTGACCAGCTGGGGTGGCGACCTTCCCGGGGCGCCCGTGCTCGGCGAGCTGGTCGGCCGCATCCTGGACGAAGTCCCGGAGCTGGCCCGCCTGCGGTTGTCCTCGCTGGATACGGCCGAGATCGACGAACGCTTGCTGGCGCGGATGGCCGATGAGCCCCGCCTGATGCCGCATTTGCATCTCTCCCTGCAGTCCGGCGACGACCTGATCCTCAAGCGCATGAAGCGGCGGCATGGCCGGCGACAGGCGCTGGACCTGATCGCGGCCGTGCGTCGGGCGCGGCCGCAAACGGCTTTCGGGGCCGACTTCATCGCCGGCTTTCCCACCGAAAGCGAAGCGGCGTTCGAGAACAGCTTGAGCTTTGTCGAGGAAGCCGGGCTCGCGTTCCTGCATGTGTTCCCTTACAGCGCCCGACCCGGAACGCCGGCGGCCCGCATGCCGCAGCATCCGGCGGAGCTGGTCCAGGCCCGCGCCCGGCGCCTGCGCGGCGCCGGCGAGGCGGCTCTGACCCGGGCTCTCGATCGCCAGGTCGGCCGACCGGTCGTCGCCCTGGTGGAGCGGCCCGGTCGGGCGCGGGCCGAAGATTTCACCGAAATCGCCTTCGATGGCGAGGCTGAGCCCGGCCGCCTCATCGCCGGCCTGGTGGCGAGCCACGACGGGGTCCGAGCCCGTCTCACCGACTGGGCGCGGATCTGACCGTGACCGCGGCTGATTTCACCGGCGGCTGCCAATGCGGCGCGGTGCGCTTCACCGTCAGCGGGCCGCTCGGCCGGGCCAGCATCTGCCATTGCCGCATGTGCCAGAAGGCCTTCGGCGCCTTCTATGGGCCGCTGGTGGCCGCCCCTGGCCTGACATGGACGCGTGGCGCCCCGACGCACTTCCAGAGCTCGAACCGCGCCCGGCGCGGCTTCTGCCGCGACTGCGGGACGCCCCTGACCTTCGAGCCCGACGACGGGCCCGTCGAACTGGCGATCGGCGCCTTCGACCAACCGGCGGGCATCGCGCCGACCATCCAGCATGGCCTGGAGGCGAGGCTGCCCTGGCTCTCGGATCTCGACGCCCTGCCCGTGCGCACGCCGCAGGAGGCGGCCGCGGTCGCGCCCTACTACGCCTCCATCCGCTCGTTCCAACATCCCGATCACGACGAGACGCCATAAGGCGGCGCCCCTACCGCGTGGCGGTGGGCTTCGCTAAATCCCGCAGATGAACGATACGCCCAAGACCTGGCTGCGCCGCCTGAGCGAAGGGCTGTCGCGTTCCTCGCGGCAGATGAGCGACCAGATCGCCGACGCCTTCACCGCCCGGCCGCTGGATCAGGCGCAACTGGACGCTCTCGAAGAGATGCTGATCGAAGCCGATCTCGGACCCTCGGCCGCGGCGCGCATCGCCGAGGCGTTCGGGGCGCAACGCTTCGGTCGGACGTCCACTGAGAGCCAGATCAAGGAGGCGCTGGCCGAGGCTGTGGCGGCTGAGCTGGTCCCGCGCCAGGGGCGATTCGATCCCCTCGCCGGCCCGCGGCCCTTCGTGGCCCTGTTCATTGGCGTTAACGGTTCGGGCAAAACTACCACTCTGGGCAAGATCGCCCACGAACTGACGGCCAAGGGCGCCCGGGTGCTGATCGCCGCCTGCGACACCTTTCGCGCCGCCGCGGTCGAGCAACTGGCGGTGTGGGCCGATCGCGCCAACGCCGACTTCGTTTCAGCCCCGCAGGGCGCCGACGCCGCCGGCCTCGCCTATGAAGCGCTGGAGCGGGCGCGGGCCGAAGGCTACGACGTGCTGCTGGTGGACACCGCCGGCCGGCTGCAGAACAAGCAGGGCCTGATGGACGAACTCACCAAGATGATCCGTGTCCTGCGCAAGCTGGACCCGGACGCTCCGCACGAGGTGCTGCTGGTGCTCGACGCCACCGTCGGCCGCAACGCCCTGGCCCAGGAGAACATCTTCGGCAACGCCATCGGCGTCACCGGCATCGTCATGACCAAGCTCGACGGGACGGCCCGCGGGGGCGTGCTGGTGCCGGTGGCCCAGGCGTCCGACTCGCCGATCGTGCTGGTCGGCGTCGGCGAGGGGATCGAGGACCTGCAACCCTTCGACGCCCGCGCCTTCGCCCGGTCCCTGGTGGGTCTGGAGGACGGCGCCCATGGTTGACCTGCCGCGCGCCTCGCGCCTGTTCGGCTGGGCCGTGGACGGAGCGCCGGGG
The DNA here is from genome assembly GCA_036495705.1 of Caulobacteraceae bacterium. Taxonomy (GTDB): domain Bacteria; phylum Pseudomonadota; class Alphaproteobacteria; order Caulobacterales; family Caulobacteraceae; genus Acaudatibacter. Next base: position 2,936 of record DASXMK010000451.1, read on the forward strand.
GTGGTGTTCCTGCTGGTCTATCTGGTCACCCGCGATTTCCGTTTGGCGACCCTGTTCCTGGTCACCGTGGCGGCCGTGGCCCTGACCGCCAGTGTGATCGTCGAGCGCCGCCTGCGGCCCCTGCCAACGGCGACCGGGGCCCTGGCGGTGGTGTTCGGCGGCGCCTCGCTACTGTTGCGCAATCCCGAGATCCTGAAGATGAAAATGACCATCGTCGATGGTCTGTTAGGCGCGGCCCTGCTGTTCGGCGTGGCGCTCAGGAAGAACCCGCTGAAGATGATCCTGGGCGCGACCTTCAGCCTGCCGGACAAGGCCTGGGCCACTCTGGCGGTGCGCTACGGCCTGTTCTGGTGGGCGTGCGCCGCCGCCAACGAGGTGGTCCGGCGCACCCAGAGCGAGCATATTTGGGTGCTATTCCGGGGCGTGGCCCTGGCCGCCGGCGTGGTCTTCGCCCTGGCGCAGGCCCCATTCCTGCTCAGGCACAATGTCGCGGGCGACGAGGCTGAGGCCCCACCGCCGGACCTCGGCGTTTAATGGGCAATGGACCGGGCACGGATGGTCTGTCGTCAAAACGACGCGAAAGTGAGATAAGGGCCGCCCAGGGGTCGGAACGAGGGCAGCATCATGGTTAAGACCAAATCCAAGCCAGCCGCGGATGCTCTCGGCGGTTCGGTCACGCATCTGTTGCATCGGGCCTTGCAGAAGGCCCTGGACTATCATTCCGAGGCCGCCGGACCGGGCGCCATCACTCAACGGCAGTACACGGTCCTGGCCGCCGCGGCCGCCCATGACGGACTGACCCAGAATGACCTCGTGCGCGCCACCGGCATCGACCGGTCGACCCTGGCCGACCTGGTGGCCCGCATGCTGGCCAAGGGGCTGTTGGTGCGGGAACGCTCCGCTACCGACGCCAGGGCCAATTCGGTGCGTCTTTCCGATGCCGGACGAACCGCCCTCGCCGCTGGCGCCACACCCGCCGGCGCCGCCGACGACCGTCTGCTGACCTCGCTGTCGTCCAAGAAACGCGACAGCTTCCTCAAGGCGCTCGCCTCCCTGACGGCCGAGCCGGCTCCGCGCGAGGCCGGCAAACACAAGGCCGACAAACGTAAGACCCCTAAGGCCGCCAAGGCGCCCAAAGCCGCCAAAGCCAAGGCCGCGCCGACGGCCAAAGGCGGCAAGAAGCGCAAAAAGGACAAGAAGACCCGGACCGCCCTGTCGGTCTGACGCTCTCCCTATAGCCGTCCGGTCAGGGCCGCCCAGGACAGCCGCGCGCGCTTCTCCAGCTCCCCAGGCGATTTCGACCCGAGGTCCGCCCGGGCCAGGGTCGCGGGCAGGGCCGCGGGAAAGGCCGCTGCCGGCAGATGGCGGGCCGCCTCTCTGGCCCCGGCCAACATCGCGCGCAGACCAAGGTCGAATTGGTCCCCGCCCGACCGGCCAGAGCGGCGCAGCAGCACCAGTCCCCAGGCCACGCCTGCCGGCCTCGCCATGGCCTCGTCGGCCGCCGGATCGAGGACCCGGGCGGCCAGCCGCGCCAGAGCGCCCTGCGCGCCCGTGGCCCAGGCCTGCGCCTCCGCCAACTCGAGCCGCCCTTTGCCGAGACTGTCGATGCGCGCCGCGACCATGGCTTCGAACGGCTCGGGCGGCAGAGCCCGCGCACTAACGACCCTCGCCAGGGCCTCGGCCACCGGATGTCGTCTTGGCGCGCGTCCCGCTTGGATGTCGTCCAAAGCTTCGCGCCACCAGGCGAGGCGGATCTCCGCGGCCAGGTCGCTGGAGGTCACATGGCCGGCGTGCGCCAGCTCATGGTCGAAGGCGTAGAGAGCGACGACGTCGGCCCGGGCGGCTGGATCGGTGATGAACCGGCTGGCGAGCCAGCGGTCGGGATCGACCCGGCGGACATCGCCGTCGAGGTCGATCCCTGCCAACCCTCTAGGTGCCGGTCCCGAAGAAGGTCTGGAACATGGCCATCGAGGTCAGCATCGGCAGCGACAACAAGGTGTTGATGCGCGAGGCCAGAGTTCCGATCCGCGCGGCACGCGCCTTGGCGTCGGCGTCGGCTTCCTTGATGCCCAGAGCGATCTTCTGGTTTGGCCAGATGACCCCCCAGACGTTCAGGAACATGATGATCGCCAGCCACACGCCGATGCCCATCAGGGCGTAGCCGGCGTCGTTGGGACCGTGGTCGCCGGCGAAGCCAAAGCTGAACACCTTTTCGGCGTATTCGCGCCCGTGCAGCAGGGCGATGCCGATGCCCGCCAGCACTGTGAACAGGGCCGACCAGCGGAACCAGAATAGGGCCTCGGGCGTGATGTACTTGCTGATCGCCGGCTTCAGCTCGGCGGGAATGTCGGGCATTTTCCGGGTCTGGACGAAGTTGAAGTAATACAGCAGTCCGATCCACAGGATGCCGAACACCACGTGCATCCAGCGGAACACCGCCTGCCAGTACAGCTGGTTGAAGCCCTGACCGCCGACTTGCGAATAGGCGTACAACATGATCAGGGCCAGTATGAAGCTGACGATCATGGTGCTGCGGAAATTGAGGAGAATTCCGGCCACTGCGAGCCCCTTTTTCTAATGTGAATCGCTTCCCCGAACCGATGAGTTAATCCCTTTTCGCGGCAGGCGCAAAGCTGGGGTGTGTCACACCGCGATGAGGGCGGTGGCGAACCGGCGCCCCTCCGAAGCCAGCACGTTATGCAGCCGGGCGGCGGCTTCGCTGGCCATGAATTCCAGGCCAAGCCCGGCCGCCTGGATGGCCTCACGGACGGCCCGCGGCGGCAGGGCCTGCACGGCCCCGGTACCGAGCAGCACGAACTCCGAAACCGCGCGTCCGGCCCCGATCACCGCGGCGAAGTCCGTGTCCTCGACGTCAGCCATGTGTGTCGGACGCCAGAGCGTGGGCTCATCGTCCAGGATCAGCAGGGAGCCAGGACGCCAGACACCGGCCACCCGGAACCCGCCACCGCCCCAGGCGTCGATGGACGGCGGCTCCCGCATGCCAGGGAATCAGGGCCGGGCCGGCTGCGGCGCGATCGGCTTGGCCGGCTCGTCGTCGCGCCTCACCCCCCACAGCAGGATGATCGGCGAGGCGACATAGATCGAGGAATAGGTGCCGATGACGATGCCGAACAGCAGCACGATCGACAGCGGGCGCAGGGACTCGCCGCCGAAAATGGCCAGGCCCGAGAGGGCCAGCAGCGCCGTGAGGCCGGTGATGATGGTGCGCGAGAGGGTCTCGTTGACCGACAGATCGATCAGGTCGCGCAGCGCCATGCGCTTGTATTTGCGCCGGTTCTCTCGCAGCCGGTCGAACACCACCACCGTGTCGTTCATCGAATAGCCGATGATGGTCAGCAGGGCGGCCACGAGATTGAGGCTGAATTCGAGGCGCAGCAGCAGGATCAGGCCGAACGACAGAGTCAGGTCGTGGAACAACGCCACCACGGCGCCGAGGCCGAACTGCAACTCGAAGCGGAACCAGATGTAGATCAGCATCAGGCCGACCGCGGTCAGTAGGGCGGCCACGCCCTTCCACTCGAGTTCCCCCGACACCTCCGGGCCGACGACGTCGGTGCGCGAGAAGGTGACCTGGCCCAGGGCCCCCGCGATCACGGCCTTTACCCGTGTCGCCACCGCGCCGGGCTCGGCCCCGGCCGGAGTCTGGAAACGCACCACCGCGTCGTTGTCGGCCCCGAAGCGCTGCACCTGGACATCGCCGAGACTGAGCCCGCTGACCGCGGCGCGGACCTTGCCGAGATCGGTCGTCCGGGCTCCGGTGTTGAATTCCAGCACTGTGCCGCCCTTGAAATCGATGCCGAGGTTGAGCCCCGGCCAGACCACCCCGACGCCGGTGGCGATCACCGCCAGTATCGACAGGGTGGCGAACAGCCGCGCCAGCGAGACGAACGGCACATTGGTCTTTTTCGGCAACAGCTTGATCAGGGGCCACATCGTTCAGGGATCCTCAAACGATGGGCAGGGTCTTGGGCCTGAAGGCCTTGAACCACCAGCCGATCAGCACCTGGGTGATGAGCACGGCGGTGAACACGCTGGTCAGCACCCCGATCAGCAGGGTCAGGGCGAAGCCCTTCACCGGTCCGGCCCCGAGGTTGAACATGATGATCGCCGCCACCACCGTGGTCACGTTGGCGTCGATGATGGTGGTCAGGGCGCGCCGGAAGCCGGCGTCGGCCGCGCTCATCGCCGGACGCCCGCCGCGCACCTCATCGCGCATGCGCTCATAAATCAGGACGTTGGCGTCCACCGCCACCGCCAGGGTCAGGACCAGGCCGGCGATGCCGGGCAGGGTGAGGGTGGCGTGGAACAGGCTCATCACGCCGACGATCATCAGGCCGTTGATCACCAGGGCGATGGCCGCGAAGAAGCCGAACAGGCCATAGGCCAGAAGGATGAAGGCGAAGATCAGCGCCGCGCCCAACAGGATCGATGTTTGGCCGGCCTTGACCGCG
>DASXMK010000452.1:0-3575 GCA_036495705.1 Caulobacteraceae bacterium
CGCAAGGCGTTGTGGCCGTCCACGGGCACGGTGACCGAGGTCATCGGCATGCCCGGTCCCGCCGGTCTGGCCCTGGTCGACGAGCTGGTGGAGTTCATGACCCAGGACCGCTTCGTCTATCACCACAAATGGCGGGTGGGCGACCTCCTGATGTGGGACAACCGCTGCACCCTGCACACCGGCACCCTGTACGACGATACGAAATACTTCCGGACCATGCACCGGCTGTGGGTCAAGGGCGACCGGCCGTACTAGCCGCACCGCAGGCGCCGCCCCGTTGAGCTAGAATCGCCCGCAGAGTGGGCGCCGGGACTGTCGGACAAGGCCGAAGCGGATTAGGTGGCGACCCGTCCGGAGGGGAAGGCTAGCCTCACCTTCCGGAGGGACTGGACTTGCCGCTGATCCGCGACCCGGCCACGGCGCGAACCGCGCCCGGCGCTCTGCATCATCTGAGCGCGAGCCCCGCCACCGTGCATTGGGGCTATTTCGATGCCAGCCTTGCCCCGGCGTTGAAGGTCAGGAGCGGCGACTTGGTCCAGGCCGAGGCCATCACTCACCACGCCGGCGACGCCCCCGAACTGATGATGGACGAGGCCATCGGCGAACTCTTCCGAGAAATCCCCGAGTCGGATCGCAATCCCGGCGTGCACATCATGACCGGCCCGATCTGGGTCGAAGGCGCTCGCCCAGGCGATATCCTGGAGGTCCGCTACCTGGCGATGACGCCGCGCTGCGCCTATGGCTCCAACCTCACCGCCAACTGGGGCTATCTGTACAAGGAGTTCGGCGAGAAAGAGCGGGTGACAATCTATCGGCTGGACGCCGGGGCCAGCTATGCCGAGGCGCTGTACGCCTATGATTTCCCAGGCAAATACCTGACGCCCGGGACAATCACCCATTGTCCGGCCTGCGATCGCCAGCCGGCCCTGACCGGCGTTCGCGTCCCGGCCCGGCCGCATCTGGGCACGGCCGGCGTCGCCCCGGACATCAAGGGTCGCGTCAGCACCATCCCGCCCGGAACGCACGGCGGCAACATCGACAACTGGCGCATCGGCGCGGGAGCGGTGATGTACTATCCGGTGGCCGTGGATGGTGCTCTGTTCTCGATCGGCGACCCGCACGTCTCCCAGGGCGATGGCGAACTGAGCGGCACGGCCATCGAGGCTTCGCTCGACGTCCTCTTCCAGCTTGTCCTGCGCAAGGATTTCACCTTCCCATCTCCGCTGCTGGAGACGCCGAAATACTGGATTGTCCACGGCTTTCATGAAGACCTCAATCTGGCCATGCGCGGTGCGGCGCTGGACATGCTTAGCCTGCTCACGTCCGAGGTGGGGCTGAGCCGCAACGACGCTTATTCGTTGATGAGCGTGGCGGCGGATTTCGCCATCACCCAGGTCGTCGATGGCCGGCAAGGCGTGCACGTGCGCGTGCCGCGGAGCGTATTTGCCGCCAGGGGCTAGCTGCCGCCGGCGAGGGCCGTGACTTGCGCCCGGCCGGGCATGGAGACGGCCGCACCGTGGACTTCGGTGGACAGCGCCGCGGCGGCGTTCGCCTGCGCCATCGCCTCGGCGAGATCGGCGCCCCCGCTCAGGGCCGCGGCCAGGACGCCGCAGAAGCAATCCCCGGCCCCGGTGGTGTCGACGACCTTGGCCGCCCGGCCAGGAACCTGGATGATCCCGTCGGCCGCCACCGACAACGCCCCGGCCGCGCCCAGGGTCACGACCACGCGTTGGGCGGGCCGGCAGATCAGGCTCCGGCCCAGGGCGGCGATGTCCTCGATGCGCTCCGGCGACGCCGCCACCTTGGCGTAGCGCGCCAGCTCCGTCTCGTTGACAATGATGATGTCGGCCAGGGGAAAAAGCGTGGCTCCAGCTTCGATCGCCGGCGCGGCGTTGAGCAAGGTGAGGCCTCCGGCCGCGGCCACGGCCTCGAACAGGGCCCGGGTGGCTGCGACCGGCGTTTCAAGCTGCGCCAAGGCGACGGTGAAGCCGTCCAGATCGAACCGCGGCGGCGGCGTCAGCACCAGATTGGCCCCGCCGGCGACGACGATGACGTTTTCCCCCGCCGCCGAAACGAAGATGAAGGCCTGTCCGGTCTGCGCCGCTTCATTCACAATGACAGCCGAGCCGTCCGCGCCGGTCTCGGTCAGGGCCGCTAGCAGCGTCTCCCCCGCCGCATCATCGCCGACCGCGCCGATCATCGCCGTCGGCGCATCCCACCTGGCGGCGGCGATGGCCTGGTTGAGGCCCTTGCCGCCTGGAAAATGCCTGACCCCGAGCCCGGCCACCGTCTCGCCCGGCGCTGGCAAACTCTCCACCCGGCACACCACGTCCAGATTCAGTGATCCCAGTACGACCACGCCCATGATGACGACGCCTCCCGCGCCAGCTTTTCCATCCCGCCGGAAGCCTCTATAGCCAGCCCGTCCCCCGCAACCGGAGCCTTTTTCAGCCCATGGTCAGGATCAAAGTCGCCAACCCGGTTGTCGAGCTCGACGGCGACGAAATGACCCGGATCATCTGGAAACTGATCAAGGACAAGCTGATCCTGCCGTTCCTGGATATCGACCTCGACTATTACGATCTCGGGATCGAGCACCGCGACGCCACCGACGACAGGGTGACCATCGAGGCGGCCGAGGCCATCAAGCGCCACGGCGTTGGCGTCAAGTGCGCCACCATCACCCCCGACGAGGCGCGGGTGAAGGAATTCGGCCTCAAGCACATGTGGAAGTCGCCCAACGGCACGATCCGCAACATCCTGGGCGGGGTGGTGTTCCGCGAACCGATCCTGTGCCGTAACGTGCCGCGCCTGGTGCCCAGCTGGACCCAGCCGATCATCATCGGCCGCCACGCCTTCGGCGATCAGTATCGGGCCACCGACTTCGTCGTCCCCGGCAAGGGCAAGCTCACCATCCGCTGGCAGGGCGAGGACGGGGCGGTGATCGAGCATGAGGTGTTCGACTATCCAAACGGGGGCGTGGCCCTGGCCATGTACAACCTCGACCCCTCGATCGAGGAGTTCGCTCGCGCCAGCCTGACCTTTGGCCTGGCCCGGCGCTATCCGGTCTATCTGTCGACCAAGAACACTATCCTCAAGGCCTATGATGGTCGCTTCAAGGACATCTTCCAGCGGGTGTTCGAAAGTGAATTCGCCGAGGCCTACAAAAAGGAAGGCATCACCTACGAGCACCGGCTGATCGACGACATGGTGGCCTCGGCCCTGAAATGGACCGGCGGTTTTGTCTGGGCGTGCAAGAACTATGACGGCGACGTGCAGTCCGACCAGGTGGCCCAGGGCTTCGGCTCATTGGGGCTGATGACCTCGGTGCTGATGACCCCGGACGGCAAGATCGTCGAGGCCGAGGCGGCCCACGGCACGGTCACGCGCCATTTCCGCCAGTATGAGCGTGGCGAGAGCACCTCGACCAATTCCATCGCCTCGATCTTCGCCTGGACGCGCGGCTTGCAGCATCGGGCCAAGCTCGATGAGAACGCGGCCCTCGACCGCTTCGCCCATACCCTGGAGAAGGTTTGCGTCGACACTGTCGAAGCTGGTTTCATGACCAAGGACCT
>DASXMK010000453.1:0-4282 GCA_036495705.1 Caulobacteraceae bacterium
GGTCGTCACCTCAGCCGGCAACTCCGGACAGGCGTGGTGGGAGGTCACCCGCGACAGCCAGTCGTCGTTCTATCTCGGCGCCTCGATGAGCCTCTCGACCCTGTTCGCCTGCGGGCTAGCGCTGGCCCGGCCTGAAGTGAAGGTCTGGGGTTTCATGGGCGATGGCGCATTCTGCATGAACCCGGGCATGCTCCTGGTGGAGCGACAGCTGAACCTGCCGAACCTGACCCATTTTCTCATCGCCAACGGCTGCTACGGCGGCACCGGCAACGGCGAGTTGCCGGGGGACAGGAACGACTATGCGGCCATCGCCCGTGCCATGGGCCTGGAGCGGGTCTTCACCTTTGACAGCCTGGCCACGCTCGAGGACGGCTTCGCCGACGCGGTCAGCGGCAACGCGCCCGGACACACCTTCGTGGTGCTCGAGGTCGAGCCTTTTTCGGACGAGGAACAGAAGCTGCGCTTTCCGCCGATGGATGGCCCGGAAATGAAATACCGGTTCGGACGGCGCATCGAAGCCATGACCGGGGCGGACATCTTCGGCTACCGCGTTTAGCCTGACGCCTAGCGGCGAGAGCAAGGATTGGAGCGGCCAATGTCAGGCGGCGACGTCCCCAGCCCAGTCGATTTCCACGACCCCGCTCAGGCCAGGGCCTGGGTGCGTGAAACCCTCACCCGCAAGCCGTGGCGCCCAAGGTTTTTCCAGGTGTTCGCCGACGCGCTGAACGCGCAATTCAAAGGCCCTTTCGAGGCTGCCGAGCTCGGCTCCGGGCCAGGCCAGCTGGCTCGCGAAATCCTGACCAACTGCCCGCTCAGCGCCTACCACGCGGTCGATTTCTCTCCGGCGATGCATGAGATCGCCCGCGAGACCCTGGGCGACGCAGCCGCCAAGGTCCGTTTCCTCATTCGCGACTTCCGCCAGCCGGACTGGACGGAAGGCTTGTCGGTCGACGCCGTCGTCACCCTGCAGGCCGCTCACGAAGTCCGTCATCGCGATCATCTGCCCGCGCTCTTTCGATCGATCCGGAGCATCCTGCGGCCAGGCGGTCTCCTCCTCTATTGCGACACGCATAACGATGCCGGAGATCCGGCGCGTACGGCGCTGTTTCTCACCCGTCGGGAACAGGACGCCGCGCTGACCAGCGCCGGGTTTGGCCGCACTCGCTTGCTGCTGGACGAGAATGAGATGGCGCTTTGGGCGGCTGAGCCGAACTAGTCGGCCCGCGACCCAGAATGGCGCCGACTCCCAATCCGCGGGTCATGTATCACCCACAAAAGTTTTCAACGAGTTAGAGAGAAGTTCGCGACTTTTCTGCGACCCACCGTTTGCGCGTTTCGTTCTGTTTGCGTTGGGAGTCTGAGTAGGCACCCCGTCGGCTCAGATCGAGGCCGTGAAATTTGTCAGCCAATCGGGGGTCACCGCCAGGACGGCGGCCTCCAAGGTGCGGTCGCCTCCGGTCAGGATCAGCAATCCCACCACGGCGATCATCGCGCCGAGCCATTGCTTACCGCCGTGGCCAGCCTGCAAAAGCCGACCCCGCCAGCGCGAAAGGAAACCGCGGGTGGCGAAGGCGAGCAACATCAACACCGAACCGATACCCGCTCCGAAGGCCACCATCACCAACGCCACCTGGCCCAGGTTTCGTCCCTGAGCGGCCAAGACGGTGGCGGCGCCCAGGGTCGGGCCAACGCATGGACTCCAGACCAGGCCCAACAACGCGCCGATCGCCGCCTGGCCCCACAGGCCAAAGCGCTCGAGGCCCGCCTGTCTCGCGCCCGCCCAGCCCATGAGCGGCGCGGTCAACCTCTCGGCCCAGCGCTGGAAAGCCGGTACGATCAGTGCGACGCCGACCAGGAGCATGAGCATCGCGCCAACGATGCGTACGGTCCCGCCGTCGAGCCGTACCGAGGCGCCCAGGCTGGCGATCAGAAGACCGACCCCGGCAAACGAGATGACCAGGCCAAGCGAGAGCGCCAGCGGTCCGAGCCGGTGGCGCTGCGCCACCGAGCCGAGGACGATCGGCACAAGCGGCAACACGCAGGGCGATAGGATCGTCAGCGCGCCCGCCGCATAGGCCAGCAACGGGTTGAGGCCAGCGCCCACAGGCCTAACTCACGGCCGCGGCGAGCACCCTGGAGGGCGACGGCCGGTCGATGCCGAATAGCGCGTCGAGGGACCAGGCCCCGCCGCCGCGGGCCAGAATCGGCAACAGCAGACCCGCCCAGCTGAGATGGGTCGGCCAGGCGTCGGGATAGACGAAGATCTCGATGGTCGCGGTCATGGCGAGCAGGCCCAGAGCGCCGACGCGGCTGAACAGGCCGAGGACGAGCAGAATCGGAAACAGATGCTCCGAATAGGTCGCCGCGTGGGCCGCGATATGGGGTGGGAGAAACGGCAGTTTGTAGTCGGTCTCGAACAGGTAATAGGTGCTGTCCTTGATGTGCAGAAGGCCATCGACCTTGGTGCGCCCGGACATGAAAAAGACCGCGGCCACGCCGAGGCGGGCGACGAGCAGAAGGATGTCCGCGGGAATAGAGTTCAGCCTGCGGGCGGCGTGGGCGTAGAGCGCGAGAGGGGTGGTCATGGCGGAGCTATCCTTGAGGCGGGTCAGGCGAAGGCGCCTGCGGTAATGAGGGCGGAAAAGGCGGTGGCGACGTCGTCACCCACCCACGAGGCCGCGGCGATGGTGCGCAGCGAGGCGCCGGCGACGCAGGCTTCGAGCAAGGCGGCGGCCGCGGGATCGAGCGGTTCGACCATGAGGCTATCGCCCGGCCGAGTGACCACCACGGCCTCCGGCCGCCATGCGATGGCTTCCAACGCCCCCTCAGGCGCTTCGTCCTGATGAGCGAGCCAGATCGAGCCCGCGGGCGAGGCGAAACGCGCGAAGCGGACGGCCGGGTGGAGGGTGAGCGCGCGATCGGGATCGAGCCTGGCGGCGACCGCCGCGCCGTCCAGGGCGATGGCGTCGGCCGCGAACAGGGCCTCGACGGCGAGGCGCTCGAGTTCACAGACGTCAGCCAGCCAGGGCGTGTTCTGGAAGGGCGGCCAGTTGGCGACGAACGCCGGCAGGCCGGCGCCGTAGAAGCACAGCCTGGGCTCGGCCGGGGGCCGGGCGAGGACGAACGCGTGGGCGCAGGCGGCGAACGCCTCATCGCCGCAGAGCCCGCGCAACACCGGGTAATTGTCGGCCAAGGCTTCTTCGGCCGCCTTGAATGCGGTGTTGCGGTGGATGGCGAGCGCGCGGGCCAGCGTCGCATCGGCGACCGGCTCCAGCCCAAGAAGGGCGGCGCCGAAGCGCCGTTCGAAAGCGGCGTCAGGCATGGATGGTCTCGCGTGCGTCCAGGAGCTGGGCGGCGCGGTCGCGCTCGGCCATCAGCACGTCGAAGGCGGGAATATGGTCGTCGCGCTCGATCAGGGTCGGGCGCGGCCCGATGCGCTCGATCAGCCGTGCATAGAGCGCCCAGACAGGATCGGCGATCGGCGCGGCGTGGGTGTCGATGATCAGCGGGCTGTCGCGGTCGAGGGAATGTCCGGCGAGGTGAATCTCGGCGACGAACTGGCCTGGAACCGCATCGATTGCAGCCTTGGCGTTGAGCCTGAGATTGTGCGCCGAAACGAATAGGTTGTTGACGTCGAGCAACAGACCGCAGCCGCTGGCGCCGGCGAGCTCGGTCAGGAACTCGACTTCAGTGAGTTCATGGCCAGGAAGATCGACGTAGAGGGAAGGATTCTCGACCAGGATCGGGCGGCCAAGGGCGTCCTGCACCCGGCCAACATTGGCGATCACGCGCGTGAGCGCGCGCCGGGTGCGCGGAAAGGGCAGAAAGTCGGCGTGGTGGACCCCGTTCCAGCGCTGCCAGGCGAGATGGTCGGAGACCGCGAACGGGGCGGTCCGCTCGACCAGGCGCGCCAGGCGCGCCAGGTGGTGGCAGTCCGGCGACGACGCGGAGGCGATCGAAAGACCAACGCCATGGATCGACAGCGGTCGCGCCTCCCGCAGCGCCATCAGCGCCGCGAGCCGGGGACCGCCGTCGACCATGTAGTTTTCGGCGTGGACCTCGAACCACAGACCATCGGCCTGCGCCGTGAGCGCCTCCGTGAGATGCGCGGTCTTGAATCCGAGGCCGGCGGTGAGCTTCATCGGCCCACTCTCCGTCAGGCGCCGGACGTTAGTGAGCCGAAACCGTTGGGGGTCTTGATCCGGGTGCAGGTTCCGGCCGGGACGAGCTTCCAGGAGTTTTTCTGGTAATTGATCTTGCTGGTGCCGGCGCAGGTCGTGCC
>DASXMK010000454.1:0-3052 GCA_036495705.1 Caulobacteraceae bacterium
GCGGGACCACGGAATGGGCCCATGGCCTGGCCCTCGGCGACCCCTTCGTCACCCGCATCACCCGCAATGTGCTGCGACGTTTCGGGGCTTACGGGTGAAATCCACCCCACCGTCATAGCCGGGCGCCAGTCCCGGCTATCCATTCGGCCCGCGTCGTTGGGTGGCCGCGCCCGCGCGGCCAGACCCAAGCCTGCGCTCATGGATGGCCGACACTTAACGGTCGGCCATGACGGTAGCGAAGTAGGGAAGTCGCTGGACTAGTCTAGGTCCCGCTCCAGCGGCGGACCCGGCCGACATCGACGTGGACGAAATCCGAACTCGGGTAGTAGCCGACTCCGCCCAGGTCGAGGCCGAGGGCGGCGTTGTGCAGATAGGCGAGGTCGAGGCCGGCCATGCGGATGTCGATGGCCATGCCCACGGTGTGCAGGCTGGACTTGGCCACTTCGGCGCTCTCGGCGTGGAGCATGGCGTTGGTGGCGGGCGAGCGATAGCCGGAGATCACCTCGAAATTCGGCCCGGCGTCCAGGCGATGCGACAGGGCGGTGAGCAGGTCCAGCAGGTTCGGGTCGATCTGATGGACCTCGTTGTTGCGATGATCGCGCAGCACGTGGTTCACGGCCGCCAAGGCCCCGGGCACATAGGCCCCGTTTTCCCAGTAGGCGACGTCGAGCTTTTCGCCGGTGTGGAGATTGTCGAAGGCCAGGCGGCGCGCCTGTGGCGTCTGTGTCGGCGTGGCTGTCCGAGCCAGGATGTCGCCGATCGGATCGGACCCGGTGTCGGCCAGGGTGAGCGGCGCGGCCACCATGGCCGAGGCGGCGACCGTGAGACCCAGGCCGCCCTTCAACAGGGTCCGTCGCGCCAACTGCATAACGTCGAGACTCACTTCGGTACGCGAGCGAACCATTAACCAGGAAACTCCTTGATACAAGGTTATCGGATGGGGACGGCGGCCAACGCGGCGTCGACTTTGGGGTCCCAGCCATAAATATCGGGCCGGAATATGACCGGTCCGTCGTCTACGGCCTCAGCGGTCCGGTAGAGAAGGAACACCGCCGTCGTCTGCGACGGTTTGACCCAGCGGGTGTCGCCCTTGTCGATGGTCTGCTGCACTCTATCCATGTCCCAGCCCTGACTGGACAACAGGGCCACCGCCAGTTCCTTGGGTTTTTCGAGTCTCACGCAACCGTGACTGCGGCCACGGCTGTCAACGGCGAACAGCGCCCGCCCGGGCGTGTCGTGCAGATAGACGCTGAACGCGTTGGGCATCTCGAACTTGATGCGGCCGAGGGAGGACTTGGGCCCGGCGTGCTGGACCACCTGGCCGTTGACCACGGCATAGCCGTGGCGGGCGAAATAGCCCGGCGAACGAGCCTCCTTGGGGTACAGCTCGGCCTTGGCGATGTCGGTGGGCACGTGCCAAGCCGGGTTGAACTGGATCGAAGACACGTGCGAGGCGAACATCGGGGTCGGATGCTGCGCATCGCCGACCACCGTGCGCATGCGCAGCGCCGGCGCGCCGGCCTGGTAAAGGACCGCCGTGGCCGAGGGGATGTCGGCCTCGACGCGATCGGGCGGCATGTCGTTGGGGGCCCAGCGGGCTCGCTCGAGGCTGGCGGCGATGGCCCCCAGCCGAGCCTCGACGGGCACGTTCATGGCCGCCACGGTCTGGGGGGTCAGGGTTCCGGTGGGGGGGAGGCCATGACGACCCTGGAATTCGGTCAAGGCGGCGGCCAGATCGCCGTCGAACACCCGGCGCTGAACGGCCCCGACGCTATAGCCTTCGCGCGCCAAGCGGGCGCGCAAGGCCAGCACGGCCGGGCCCTTGGCCCCGCGCCCCAGGGTCAGATGCGGCGGCAAAGCCTTCCAGCCGCCATGAGCGCGGATGGCCTCGTAGCGCTTCTGGGCGGCGACCAGCGCCAGATAGGCCCCGTCGCGCCGCGGCAAAGCCTGGGCCCAGGCGGCGACGCGCCCGGCGGCCCTGGCGGCGGCGAAATCGGCCGGCGCATCGTAGGGAGCGCGCAAAGCCCAGTTGGGATCGATGGCGGCCGGATCGGTCAGCCGGCCGTGTTCCTCCTGGGCGAGATTGATGGCCGCCTTGGAAAGCGCCAGGTCGGCCGCGGCGCGCAGTTGCGGGTTATGGCTGGCCAGAGCCTGGGCGGCGCCGGCCAGCTCGGGCGGGTAGGGAAACTCCGAGGCTTCCAGAAGGGCGTGTTCGATGGCTTCGCCGTCGGCGACGCTCAAGGCGGTGGGCGGAACTTCCGGCTGAGCGATGTTCTGCGCCGCCGCCGCCGAAGCGGCCATAAGCCCGGCCGCCAGCCAACAGGCGAGCAACCGGCGGGGCACCACGCCGCCTACCACCAGGTCGGGGTGTCGAGGAACACGTCGCCGGCGCGCCTGGCCGACTTGGTCAGCTTTTTGCTGCGGGCCAGGCGCCAGCCCATGATCAGGCCGGCGGCGTACCCGACCCTTCGGCTCTCCGGCTCCTCAAGCGGGGCGTCCTCCAGGACCGAGGGGACCAGGGGCTCGGCGACGGCCAGGTCGTTGAGACTGCCGAGCTCGTCCTGAAGCCTGGACAGGGACCTGATGAACGGCGCGTAGGCGTCGGCGCTCGACGCCGGCCCCAGGCCGACGAAGAATTCCGAGGCGTAACGCATCTTCTTGGCGGCGATACGGGTCTTGTGACGCTCCAGAGGATCGCGCCAATCGAGCGCCTCCAGCCGCCGGCGCAGGGCGCGACGGCGCCGGTCCAGGGCATCCTCGGCGAAATCCGCCGCCGGGCGATCGGCGGGTCCCTGGGCCAGGTCGGGATCGACGCCGGTCTCGATCCACCGC
The DNA here is from genome assembly GCA_036495705.1 of Caulobacteraceae bacterium. Classification (GTDB taxonomy): domain Bacteria; phylum Pseudomonadota; class Alphaproteobacteria; order Caulobacterales; family Caulobacteraceae; genus Acaudatibacter. The sequence continues at coordinate 2,833 of DASXMK010000454.1, forward strand.
GCCGCATCGAGCAGCAGCAGGCGGAAACGCGGCGAGGCCACCGCCGCCGCGGCCCGGGCGTGGCCGCGCTCGTGCGCCTGCAGCAGCGCCTTGCCGAACACCGCCGTAGCGTGACGGTCGCCGAGCTTTGAGGCGGTCGGGCGGAAGGTCTCGAACATGAACACATCGAGGCTGCGCGCGTCGGCCAGCTCGCCGGTCAGCCATTTGAGCTCGGCTTCGA
>DASXMK010000455.1:0-1811 GCA_036495705.1 Caulobacteraceae bacterium
GGCCTGATCACGCCCTCCCTGGACGAGATGGCTTTTGTCGCCAAGGAAATGCAGCGCCGGGAATTAGCCATTCCCCTGCTCATCGGCGGAGCCACCACCAGTCGCACGCACACCGCCGTGAAGATCGCGCCCAACTATCACCGGGGCTCGACCACCTACGTGCTCGACGCCAGCCGCGCGGTTGGCGTCGTTTCCGGACTGATGTCGGCCAAGGACCGGCCGCGGCTCGAGGCGGAGACGCGGGCCGAATACGCCCGTATCCGTGACCAGTTCGACAAGTCTCGCCGGACCAAGGCGCGCACCGCGTTGGCCGCGGCGCGGGCCAACGCCTTCGCCATCGACTGGGCCGTCTACACGCCGCCGCGGCCGGCGGCGCCGGGCCTCACCAGCTTCGACGCCTGGGACCTTGGGGATCTCGCCCGCCATATCGACTGGACGCCGTTCTTCGCCACCTGGGAACTGGTCGGCCGATACCCGGCCATCCTGGAGGACGAGGTGGTGGGAGAGGCGGCGCGCGGCCTCTATGCCGACGCCAGGGCCATGCTGGACCGGATCGTCGAGGAGGGCTGGTTCCAGGCCAAGGGCGTCGCCGGCCTGTGGCCAGCCAACGCCGACGGCGATGACATCGTGGTCTGGACGGACGAGACCCGCACGCGCGAGGCGGCCCGGCTGCATACTCTGCGCCAGCAGATGGCCAAGTCCGAAGGGCGCCCGCATCTGGCTTTGGCGGATTTCATCGCGCCGACCGGCCCTGACTACATCGGCGGCTTCGCGGTCACCGCCGGCCACGGCGAGGCGGAGATCGCGGCTCGGTTCAAAGCCGCCGGCGACGACTATTCGGCCATTCTGGCCGCCGCCCTGGCCGACCGCCTGGCCGAGGCCTTCGCCGAGGCCCTGCACCGCAAGGTGCGCACCGAGCTGTGGGGCTACGCTCCGGATGAGGCCTTCGATCTCGAGGCCATGCTGGCGGAGCAATATCGCGGCATCCGGCCGGCGCCGGGCTACCCGGCGCAACCCGACCACACCGAAAAGCAGACCCTGTTCCAGCTTCTGGAGGCCAGCCCGCGGACCGGAATCGCGCTGACCGAGTCCTTCGCCATGACGCCGGCCTCGTCGGTATCAGGCCTCTATTTCGCCCACCCGCGGGCGCACTCTTTCGGGGTCGGCAAGATCGAGCCCGATCAGGTGGCGGATTACGCCGCGCGCAAGGGCTGGGATGTCGCCACCGCCGAGCGCTGGCTGGCGCCGATCCTGAATTACGAGCCGTGATTGAAGCCAGGCACGTTCAACGCTGGTCGAGCCTGGAAACAGGCTCCGATCTGGTCGATAATCGGTCGGCAGGTTCGGCTAGCTGGCCGATCGCCACGGCCGGCCGCGTCCGAATGCGCTAAAGTCGAGAGGATGAAAGTTCACTTCGGTCCGGGCGCCAGAGCGTGATCAGATCAGAGGGCGACCCCAAGGTGGCGGTTGAAAACGACGCGCGAATTCGCCAGCTCGTGGAGCTGGCGGCGCAGGACTTGGCTGGGGGGCGGGCGCAAGAGGCGACGCTCAAGATACGGCAAGCGGCAAGCGAGGCTCCAAACCATCCGCTGGTGCTCAATGAGGTCGCCAGGCAGCGGCTTCAGGTTGGCGATTGGGCGGCCGCCCACGATCTTCTCCAGCAAGTGGTGAAGGCCGAGCCCTCCAACCCGTCTTGTTGGCTGAACCTCGCCGCCGCCCTGCGCGGGCTCAACAAACCGGACGAAGAGATGGCCGCGCTGAATGAGGTTCTCTCGCTCCAGCCGAGAAATCTCCAGGCCCTCTTTCACGTC
>DASXMK010000456.1:0-6949 GCA_036495705.1 Caulobacteraceae bacterium
GCCGGGGCCGAAGCCGCCGAAGCCGCCGTAGCCGCCACGCCCGCCGCGCCAATTGCCGCCACCCCAGTGGACACCGGTTCCGCTCCAGCTCCGCCCGGCGAAGGACCCGCCAGACCCGCCGAAGTGGCCGCCGCTTGCCCGCGCGCCCCCGCCACCGCCACCCATGTGGCCGCCGCCGCCGTGCATCTGGGCCAGCGCCGGGCTGGCGGCGAGGGCGAGCCCAGCGGCCAATGCGGCCGCCTGTACGCTGAATTTGCCGTGCATGATCATATTCCCCGAAGGACTGATTCCTCCCATATATGCACGCCCAAGCTGAACGGCGGCTGAACCGCGTTCAGGCGTTGAAATTTAGCCTCAGCCCCGGCCTTGGCCAGCGGCACTTGTAAAGCTTGCCGGTGGACGAGCAGGTCACCCAGGCGTCCTTCATGTCGGCCCCGCCGAAGCAGATGTTGGTGGTGACGAGGTCCGGGAACGGGAAGTGCTCGGTCGAGCCGTCCGAGTCGAAGGCGGTCACCCCGCCGTTGATGATGGTGGCGACACACACCTTGCCGCCGGCTTCTACGGCCAGGCTGTCTAGGAGCTGGAAGCCGGGAAGATTGCACACCACCCGGCCGGGGGCGAAGCCGGGCTGAGGGGCCAGCTCGCCCGGCGTGGCGATGTCGAAGGCCCACAGCCGGCCAAGCTGGGTGTCGGCCACATAGACGGTCTTCTCGTCGGGCGAGAGGCCCACGCCATTGGGCGAGATCATATGGCCGCGGGCGCAGACAATCTTCGAGCCGTCGGGCCGGGCATAGTAGAGCCCACCGTAGTTGCGCCCGGTCGGCGTCCCCGAGCCATGGTCGGTGAACCAGAAGCCGCCGGTGTTGTCGAACACTAGGTCGTTGGGCCCGAAGATCGGCGCGCCGTCGCAGGCGTCATAGATCGTCTCGACCTTGCCGGTGGCGAGGTCGACGCGCTGGATATAGCCGCCCTTGTGCTCCGGGGGCGTTGCGCCTGGGATGGTCAGGCCACCCTGCTTCAGCCACACGAACGAACCGCCGTTGTTGGTCACCCAGATGGCCCCGTCGGGGCCGATGGCCGCGCCGTTGGGCCCACCGCCGCACTCGGCGACGGTGGATTTGCGCCCATCGGGGGTGACCCGGGTCAGGACCCCGCGCTCGATTTCGGTCAGGATCACCGAGCCGTCGGCCATGGCGATCGGGCCTTCGGGAAAACCGAGGTCGTCGGTGACCAGTTCAATGTCCATGCGCGCAAAACTCCTTGGGGGCGTTGGGCGGACTATCACGCTCACCCCGCGACGGGCTAGCGCCGGCGCTCCAGGACGCGGAACACGAACGGATAGTCGTCACCCTCGCCGGCGGGGTGGGCTTCGCGGCGCACCTCGGTCCAGTCGCTCTCATCGAAAGGCGGGAAGATGACGTCGCCTTCCGGACGGGCCTCGACCTCGGTGAGATAGATACGCCGAGCGCGGGGCAGGGCCAGGTCGAACAGCGCCGCCCCGCCGATGACGCACGCCTCTTCGACCTCATCCTCGCGGGCGTGATCGCGGGCGATCTCGACGGCTTCGGAGAAGTCCTCGCACACCAGGGCCCCGGCCGGAGCGAAGGTTCCATCGCGGCTGAGGACGATGTTGAAGCGGCCGGGCAGGGGGCGCCGGGGCAGGCTGTCCCAGGTGCGCCGGCCCATGATCACCGGCTTGCCCAAGGTCAGGGCCCGGAACAGGGCCATGTCGGATTTCAGCCGCCAGGGCAGGGTCCCGCCGCGCCCGATGACGCCATTGGCGGCCCGCGCCACCGGGCCGAGGGTCAGGTGGGCCATCAGACCGCGATGGGCGCCCGTATGGCCGGATGGGCCAGATAGCCCTCGACGATGACGTCGGCCTCCTCGATGGCGAACAGGCGTGCGCTGGGGGCGAGGCGCAGGCTCGGGAACGGGTAGGGCTCCCGCTCCAGCTGCCGTCGGGCCTGGTCGAGATGGTTCAGGTAAAGGTGCGCATCGCCGAGGGTGATGATCAGCTCGCCGACCGCCAGACCGGCCTCCCTGGCCATCAGGTGGGTGAGCAGGGCGTAGCTGGCGATATTGAACGGCAGGCCCAGGAACACGTCGGCCGAGCGCTGGTAGAGCTGGCAGGAGAGGCGTCCGCCGGCGACGTAGAACTGGAAGAGGCAGTGGCACGGCGGCAGGGCCATGGACTCGACGTCGGCCGGATTCCATGCCGAGACCATGTGCCGGCGGCTGTCGGGGTTCGCCTTCAGGCTCGCCGCCACCGCGGCGATCTGGTCGATCACCCGCCCGTCGGGCGCGGCCCACGAGCGCCATTGCTTGCCGTAAACGGGCCCGAGTTCGCCGTCGACGTCGGCCCATTCGTCCCAGATGGTGCAGCCGCGCTCCTGGAGCCAGCGGACGTTGGTCTCGCCGCGCAGGAACCAGATCAGCTCCAGGACAATCGACTTGAAGTGGACTTTCTTAGTGGTCAGCAGGGGAAAGCCGAGGGCCAGATCGAAACGCAGTTGTCGTCCGAACAGGCTGAGGGTGCCGGTGCCGGTACGGTCGCCCCGGCGCGCGCCAGCACTCATGATCTCGGCCAGAAGATCGAGGTACTGCCGCTCGGGATGATCGACGGCGAAGGAGATCGGTTCGGCGCTCATAGACTGGCCGGAGTCTAAACCGAATCGCCGCCACCATGCACGGTCCGCAAACGGTTCATCCACAGCCGCCTTGACGGGCGCAGCAAAACTCTGTGGAAAGCCCGCTCCCTAGCCGGAGTAACGCCCATGCGCGTCTATTACGATCGCGACGCCGACCTAGCACGCCTTCTGGACAAGAAAGTCGCCATCGTCGGCTATGGCTCCCAGGGCCACGCCCACGCCCTCAACCTGCGCGACTCGGGGGTGGCCAATGTAGCCGTGGCCCTGCGTGCTGGCTCGGCCTCGGCGGCCAAGGCCAAGGCCGCGGGGCTGGAGGTCAAGAGCGTGGCCGAGGCGGCGGCGTGGGCCGACCTGATCATGGTCCTGGCCCCCGACGAGCTGCAGCGCGGCATCTACGAAAAGGAGATCGCGCCCAACATCCGCGACGGCGCGGCCCTGCTGTTCGCCCACGGCCTCAACATCCACTTTGGCCTCATCGAGGCCAAGCTCAGCGTCGACGTGCTGATGGTGGCCCCCAAGGGACCGGGGCACACGGTGCGCAGCGAATACCAGAAGGGCGGCGGCGTGCCGTGCCTGATCGCTGTGGCCCAGGACGCCACCGGCAACGCCCTTGACCTCGGTCTGGCCTATGCGTCCGCCATCGGCGGCGGCCGCTCGGGGGTGATCGAGACCACGTTTCGCGAGGAATGCGAGACCGACCTGTTCGGCGAGCAGGCGGTGCTGTGTGGGGGCCTCGTCGAGCTGATCCGGGCCGGCTTCGAGACCCTGGTCGAGGCCGGCTACGCCCCGGAGATGGCCTATTTCGAATGCCTGCACGAGGTGAAGCTGATCGTCGACCTGATCTACGAAGGCGGCATCGCCAACATGAACTACTCGATCAGCAACACCGCCGAGTATGGCGAATATGTCAGTGGCCCGCGGGTGGTCACGCCGCAGACCAAGGCCGAGATGAAGCGCATCCTCGACGACATCCAGTCGGGCCGCTTCGTCAGCGCCTTTATGTCGGAGAACCAGACGGGCCTGGCCGCCTTCAAGGCCGCGCGCCGGCGTGGGGCCGAGCATCCGATCGAAGAGGTCGGCGCGCGTCTTCGGGCGATGATGCCGTGGATCGCCAAGAACAAGCTGGTCGACCAGGCGCGCAACTGAGGCCTCACAGCCAGTCCAGCGCCGCCTCGCCGCGGAAGATGGCTTCGGCCTCAGGCGTGTGCTTGGCGCCCTGCCGGGGGTGCAGGATGAGCGGCGGCAGCAATCGCAAAGGCGCGCGACCGGCCTTGATCGCCCGCACCACGACCCGGCTGGCGGGCGCATCGGCGAACGGATGGACCGGACGCACCTGGAACGACCCGGCCCGGCGCGAAAGCAAAGCCAGCAGATCGCCCAGGCGATCGGCGCGGTGGATGAGGGTCAGCGTGCCGCCGTCGCGGACAGCCTTGGCCAGGAACCCGGTCCAGGCTTCCAGGCCGCCCTCGGCGATCCACGCGCCGCGCTTGGCGGTCGCTGGCCCGCGCAGGGCGCGCTCATCGTCGAAGAACGGCGGATTGGCCAGGGCGGCGTCGAAGCTTCCGGCTGTGAGGCCGCAGGCCTTCAGCGGCGCGCCGACATCGCCCGCCTGGGCGCTCACCCGATCTTCCAGGGCGTTGTGAGCGATGTTGGCCACGGCCAGGGCCACCGCGGCCCCGTCGCGCTCGAGGCCGACGAAACGCACGCCGGGACGTCGGACCGCCGCCGCCAGGAGGGCCGCGCCCGCGCCGCAGCCGGCCTCGAGCACGGCCTCGCCCGCGCGCGCATCGCAGGCCGCGGCGAGCAGGGCGGCGTCCATCCCGGCTCGGTAGCCGCCCTCGTCCTGGCGCAGCCGCACGCGCCCGTTCAGGAGCCCGTCGTCGCTCGTTTGGGACGCGTCGCGAGTCACCGCCTCTCCACCGTTCGGCTTGACCATGTCCTATCGCGCCAGCATTGTCGCACCGCAACGGCCGGCAATGCGTTGAAGCCCTAGGCGTTAAGGACCTCCAGCAGGTGGAAGCAGCCAGAGCCGTCATCGACCGTCCTACCGGGGCCCTGGACGCCCTGGTGGCGCTGGCCGCGCCCGACATGGCGCGGGTGGACGCCCTGATTTCGGCGCGCATGCAGAGCCAGGTGAGCGTGATCCCGGCGCTGGCCGATCACCTGGTCAGAGCCGGCGGCAAGCGTCTTCGGCCGCTGTTGACCGTGGCCGCCTCGCGCATAGCCGGCGGACGCGGAGAGGGGGCCCTGAAACTGGCGGCGGCGGTGGAGTTCATCCACACCGCGACCCTGCTGCACGATGATGTGGTCGACGCCTCGCAGCTGCGACGCGGGCGCACGGCTGCGCATCTGATCTGGGGCGCCCCGCCGGCGGTGCTGGTCGGCGATTTCCTGTTCGCCAGCGCTTTCGAACTGATGGTCGAAACCGGCGTCATGGGCGCCCTGGAGATCGTCGCCCGGGCCTCGCGCGTGATCGCCGAGGGCGAGGTGCTGCAGATGAGCCGGGCGCACGACCTCGACCTCGACCAGGCGACCTATCTGGAGATCATCACCGCCAAGACCGCGGCTCTGTTCGCCGCCGCCGCCGAGGCCGGAGCGGTGTCGGCGGACGCGCCGGTCGCCGAGGCCCGGGCCCTGCGCGACTATGGCCGCAACCTCGGCCTAGCCTTCCAGTTGGCCGACGACGCCCTCGACTACGGCGGCGCCACCGAGATCCTGGGCAAGAACGCTGGCGACGACTTCCGTGAGGGCAAGGCGACCCTGCCGCTGATCCTGGCCTTGGCCCGGCTGCCGGACCGTGAGCGGTCGTTCTTTGATCGCACCGTGGTGCGGCGCGAACAGGCGCCGGATGACTTTCGCCGCGCGAGCGAACTGATCTTCGCCAGTGGCGCGCTGGATGCGACCCTGACCTTGGCCGCCGACTATGCCGCCTGCGCCAAGGCCGCCCTCGCCGGCTTCCCGCAAAGCGACTGGCGGGCAGGGCTCGAGGGCCTGGCCGACTTCGCCGTCACCCGTCGGGCCTGATCATCTTCTCCGGCCGCACCCAGTCGTCGAACTGGGCCTCGGTGACATAACCCCCGCCGACCGCCTCTTCACGCAGGGTTGTGCCCTTGTGGAGCGCGGTCTTGGCGATCTTGGCGGCGGCGTCATAGCCGATGTGCGGGGCGAGCGCCGTGACCAACATCAGCGAGCGCTCGAGGCCGGCGGCGATGTTGTCCAGCCGCGGCTCGATCCCGACCACGCAATGTTCGGTGAAACTCTGGGCGGCGTCGGCCAGCAGGCGCGCCGACTGCAGGAAATTGTAAGCCATGACCGGGTTGAACACATTGAGCTCGAACTGGCCCGAGGCCCCGGCGAAGGTGATCGAGGCCTGATTGCCGAACACTTGGGTGCAGACCATGGTCAGGGCCTCGCACTGGGTCGGATTGACCTTGCCGGGCATGATCGACGAGCCAGGCTCGTTCTCCGGCAGGGCCAGTTCGCCCAGGCCCGAGCGCGGGCCGCTGCCCAGATAGCGGATGTCGTTGGCGATCTTGAACAGGCTGGCGGCGACCGTGTTCATGGCCCCGTGGGCGAAGACCATGGCGTCGTGGGCGGCCAGGGCCTCGAATTTGTTCGGCGCCGAGGTGAAGGCCAGGCCGGTGATGGCGGCGATGCGCTCGGCCACCGCCTCGGCGAAGCCGGCCGGGGCGTTGAGGCCGGTGCCCACGGCCGTGCCGCCCTGGGCCAGTTGCATGAGCATCGGCAGGCTCATCTCCAGCCGCGCGACGCCGTTTTCGACCTGGCGGGTATAGCCGCTGAATTCCTGGCCGAGGGTGATCGGGGTGGCGTCCTGGGTGTGGGTGCGGCCGATCTTGATGATTTTCGCCCACGCCTGGGCCTTGTCGTTCAGGGCGTTGCGCAGGACCTGCAAGGCCGGAATCAGGCGGTGGACCAGCTCTTCGGCGGCGGCGATATGCATGGCCGTGGGATAGGTGTCGTTGGACGACTGGCTCATGTTGACGTGGTCGTTCGGGTGCACCGGGGTTTTGGAGCCCAAGGTCCCGCCGAGCATCTCGATGGCCCGGTTGGAGATCACCTCGTTGGCGTTCATGTTTGACTGGGTGCCGGAGCCGGTCTGCCAAACCGCCAGTGGAAAGTGGCTGTCGAGCTTGCCGTCCATGACCTCCGTCGCGGCCTCGACGATGGCGCCGCCAAGCTTCGGATCGAGCTTGCCGAGCGCCATATTGGTTTCGGCCGCTGCCCGCTTGATAACCCCCAGGGCCCTGACGATTGGCGCTGGCTGCTTCTCCCAGCCGATC
>DASXMK010000457.1:0-4838 GCA_036495705.1 Caulobacteraceae bacterium
TGTTCGACTTCCCATTCGAGGAGCGCCGCAAGCTCACCTACTGGTCGGACCTCACCACCACCGACATGAGCGATGTCATGTCCATCGAGGAGGGGCGGGCCGAGCTCATGGGCTGCGCCATGTATTTCCAGAACCTGTGGAACGAACGCAAGGAAGCCCCGCCGGCCAACGACCTGATCTCCATGCTGGCCCATGGCGAATCGACCCGCGACATGCAGCTCATGGAGTTCCTGGGCAACATCCTGTTGCTGATCGTCGGCGGCAATGACACCACCCGCAATTCCATCTCCGGCGGGCTCTACGCCATGAACAAATTCCCGCAGACCTACCAGCGGCTGCGGGCCAACCCGGATTTGCTCGAGAGCGCCGTGCCGGAAATCATCCGCTGGCAGACGCCGGTGGCCCACATGCGGCGCACGGCCAAGGCGGACATCGACTTCGGCGGCAAGACCATCAAGAAGGGCGAGAATGTGGTGATGTGGTACGTCTCCGGCAATCGCGACGAGACGGCGATCGACAACCCCGACGCCTTCATCATCGACCGGGACCGGCCGCGCCAGCACCTGTCGTTCGGCTTCGGCATCCATCGCTGCGTGGGCATGCGCCTGGCCGAGATGCAGCTGCGCATCGTTTGGGAGGAGATCCTCAAGCGCTTCCCGCTCATCGAGGTGGTCGAGGAGCCGGTGCGCCTGAAATCGTGCTTCCTGCGCGGCTACCGCAGCATGCCGGTGAGGATCCCGGCCCGGGCTTAGGGTCTTGCTGACCACGCCGTCGGGGCGTCCCCGGGCGCGGGCGCTGGGTATTCCCCTCGAAGGCGAGCCTGGACCCAACAACGCCGTCACCGATGTCGCCGGAGTCGAGGTCGGCTACGCCACCCTGATCCGTGGGCAGGGGCCGCTGGTGGTCGGCAGCGGCCCGGTGCGGACCGGAGTGACGGCGATCCTGCCGCGCGGCCGCGCCGGCGCCGCCCGCGGCGTTTTCGCCCAGATGTTCAGCCTCAACGGCAATGGCGAGCTCACCGGTTCGCACTGGGCCGCCGAGGTCGGGCGGTGCGATGGTCCGATCACCCTGACCAACACCCATTCGGTGGGCCTCGCCCACGACGCGACCATCCGCTGGATCCTCGAGCGCGGCGGTCTGGGCGAGTTCATCCTGCCGGTGGCGGGCGAGACCTGGGACGGATGGCTGAACGATATCAACGGCTTCCATATCACCGAGCTCGACGTGTTCGCGGCCCTGGACAGCGCCGCCGGCGGCCCGATCGAGGAGGGCAGCGTCGGCGGCGGGACCGGCATGGTGTATTACGGCTTCAAGGGCGGTTCGGGCACCGCTTCACGGCGCGTGGCCCTGGCCGGCGGCGACTTCGTGCTCGGGGCCTTCGTCCAAGCCAACTTCGGCCTGCGCCAGCAACTGACCATCGCCGGTGTCCCGGTCGGCCGCGCCCTGATGGACTGGGCCCCCGAGGCGCGCCCCGGGCCGGCCGACGGGGCCGAGAGCGGCTCGATCATCGTTGTGCTGGCCACCGACGCGCCGCTGCTGCCGCATCAGCTCGGGCGGCTGGCCCGGCGCGCGTCTCTGGGCGTTGGCCGCGGCGGAGCCATTTCCGGTCATGGCTCGGGCGACATCTTCATCGCTTTCTCAATCGCCAATCAGGAGGCCCTCGACACGCCGGCGGACGTCGTCGCGGCCGCCCGCTTCGTCCCCGACCCGGCGCTGGGGTCGCTGTTCGCGGCGGTGATCGAGAGCGTCGACGAGGCGATCCTCAACGCCCTGGTGGCCAACGAGAGCATGACTGGCATCGACGATCGCGTGATCCACGCCCTGCCGCACGACGAGGTGCGACGGATCATGCGGCTGGAAGAGGCAGGGGGATGGCGTCCCCCCAGGGGCTGGCGAAACGACGGCCGCGCCCGATCCGAAGGCGCGGCCGCCAGACCGGACACCTCAGCTTGAAGTGCTGGGAACCCAGTCGGACTTCACACGCGTATAGACGCCGAGCGCGATGGCCAGGATCGAAGCCCCGAGCAGCGCCGTGCCGAAATTCCCGAAAATCGCGGCCAGCCAAGTTCCCACCGCCGGAATGGCCGTGAGTTTTTCCGCGCCCAAAAGCAGCACGATGGTTATCACGAAGATCCGGCTGTTGTTCTCCGGCGTGTTGGTGATCGCCGAAATCGCCCCCAGAATCAGGAGCACCGGGACCACATAGGGTACGGTTACGAAGGCGGCCACGATGGCCAATAGAACCGCCAGAGCCCTGGCGGCGCCGCACAATTTGCTCATGTTTACTCCCCAGCTCGCTTATTTTGTTTGTACGCGAACAATGGGAGGAAGCTGGCGCCGAACCGGACCCCCGTCAATGAGCTTGACTATGGCCGGCGGCGGCGGTTTTCACGGCCTCCAAGAACGCCGCCTGAGCGGCCCAGTCCATGTTGTCGTCGGCCCTTGGCCAGGCTGAGTTGATCGCCACCACCAGATGGTCATGGGGGAAGACGGCGATAGCCTGACCGAAGATCCCCTCGGCTTCGAATCGGTCGGGATAGATCCACCAGAAATAGCCGTAGCCGAACCGTGGCTCGCGCACATGGGCGCGGGTGGCGTCGACCACCCAATCCTCCGGCAACACGGCCCGATCGCCGGCTCTGCCGCCCTCCAGCAAGAACAGGCCGAATCGGGCGTAGTCGCGCAAGGTCATGCTGATGCAGCAGCCGCCGCGCTCGTGGCCAGCCATGTCCTCGACCCAGGCGGCGTCGGCCTCCATGCCGAACGGCTTCCAGATTTTTTGCGACAGATAGTCAGCCATCGACATGCCGACGGCGTTGGTCACAAGGATGCCGGCCAGGTCCGTTTCGCCGGTGTTGTAGTGGAACCGAGTCCCCGGCGCGGCGTCGCGGGCCAGGTGACGCATGTAACCGACCACGGGATTCACGCCGTCGTTGCCGACCGCGGTCAACCCGACCTTGGCGACGTCGGAATTCAGGTCGGAATAGTCCTCGTTCCATTTGGCGCCGGAGGTCATGGTGATCAGCTGGCGAATGGTCACGCCGTCATAGGCCGCTCCGGCGAGTTGCGGGATGTACTTCACCACCGGGTCATCCAATGAACCTATGCGCCCGTCCTGAATGGCCGCCCCGATCAGAGTGGAGGTTATGGACTTGGCCACGGAGAACGAGGTCCAGCGGTCGCGCGGCAAGCGGCCAAGGCCGTAGCGTTCGAGGATGATCCGGCCGTCCTTGATCGCGATCACGCCAGATACACGATAGGCGGCCATGTAGCTGTCAAGATTGAAGTCCTTGCCGCCGAAGCTGAAGATGGGCGCGATCTGGTTTGTAGCCATGGGCAGCGGCCGCACCCGCCGGCCGTGTTTCACCGTCGCTGTGGGCCTCAGACTCTCCATGTTGCGATAGCCGTAGGCCTGCTGCGCCGGGGTCCAGGCCAGGATCGACGCGCCGGGCGACGGCGCGCTGTCGGCGCGACCAAGCGCAGGCAGCAAGGCGGCCGCGAGGAAAAACCACGTGGGCGAACGAAACCGTCGCATGAATTCCCCTTGGCTCCTCAGGGCAACGCAGTAGCCGCTGAGCAGGCCCGGTCAAGCCTTCTCCAGCCGTCGCCGAGGTGCTTTGATTGGCGCAAGAATTTGAGGAGGGGATCCCATGAACGGGCGAATCATCGCCGGCGTCGGCATGATTGCCGGGCTGGCTCTGGCGGCCCGCGCCGCGCCGGTGCTCGAAGGCCCACCGCCCCGGCCGTTGACTGATCCGGCCAGTGTCGTCTCGCCGGCCAATCCGGACGCGGCCCCGGCCCCCATCGCCGATCTCTACTATGTCCGCGGACTGGCCGACGCCGCCTGGAGTCCGGACGGCCGCTGGATCGTCATCGCGACCAATCTGACCGGCCGCTACAACCTGTGGCGGATGCCGGCCGAGGGCGGCTTCCCCGAGCAACTGACGGTCAGCGACGATCGCCAGAACGGGATCGCCATCACGCCGGGCGGCGAAATCCTGTTCGAAAGCGATCTGGCCGGCGCCGAGATCTACGACCTGTGGGCGACGCCGATTTCCGGCGGCCGGAGCGTCAACCTCACCGCGACCCCCGAGGTCTCCGAGACCGGCGCCCTGGTTTCCCCGGACGGGCGCCTGATCGCTTTCGACCGCCGGCCCAAGGCCTCGCCGTCCACCGATATCGCGGTGATGGACCTCAAGACGCACGAGACGCACGTCCTCACCCACGAAGCCGCGCCAGACCGGACGTGGACAAGGGTCGGTTTCATCGACGGCGGTCGCGCCCTGATCGCCAACCGCAGCGACTTCAACGACACCACCTCGGCAGTCTGGCGCATCGAGGTGGCGAGCGGCCAGGCCAAGGCGCTGACCCCGCCGACGGGGGAGAACATCGAAGCCGGCGCCGCCGCGTCGGACGGCCGCTTCGTCGCGGTCAGGTTCTACACCAAGGCCGGCGTGCGCCAGGCGGGGTTGCTGGATACGGCGAGCGGCAAGATCACGCCTCTGAAGCCTGACGTCTGGGAGCAGAGCGTCGATGACTTTTCGCCCGACGGCCGCACCTTGGTCTTCGAGAGCAATGTCGACGGCCGCCAGACCCTTTACGCCTATGTCGTCGCCACGGGGACGAGCCGGGCTTTGCCGCTGCCGCCCGGCTTAAGCTTCCTGGCGAGCGCCGGCGGCGAGGCGTTTTCGCCTGACGGAACCAAGGTGCTGGTCTCCCACCAGGCCAGCAACGCCTCGCCGGAGCTGTGGGTCGTCGACCTTAAGGCCTGGACCGCCGCGCCGGCGACCCGCCTGGGGCTGGCCTCGCTATCGCCGCGCGGCCTGCCGGCCAGCCAG
>DASXMK010000458.1:0-11222 GCA_036495705.1 Caulobacteraceae bacterium
ACGTCTATCGTCGAGCCCTGGCTGAGATCGACGACCTCGCCGAACGCGGACTTCTGCCGGCCGAAGAGCGGCGCGCCACCCGAACCGAGGCGGCGCGGCGGCTGTTGCGAGCGGCCGACACCGCACACACGCCGTTCGAACGCGGTGGCCGGGGCGCCCTCCCGGTCCTTGCCGCCGGGCTGGTCGCCGTGGCCAGCCTGGCCATTTATTTCGCCATCGGCTCTCCGGGTCTGGCCGACCAGCCGTTCGCCGCCCGCGTGGCCGCATGGCGGGCGGACCCGGAGCACGCCTCTCCGGCGGCGCTGGCCGCGGCCCTGGCTGATATAGCCAGGCAGCGCCCGGGGGACCTTGAGCCCCTGCGGCGACTGGCCGCCTTCGACCTCTCGCTTGGCGACGCCGACGGGGCCGCGCACGCCCTACGCCGGGCGCTGGCCGTCGCCCCAGGGCGGTCCGATCTCTCGGCCATGCTGGGCGAGGTGCTGGTCATCAAGGCCCAGGGCGCGGTGGACCCGGACGCCCGCGCTTTGTTCGCGGCGGCGCTGAAGGCCGATCCAGGCCAGGCCGCGGCGCGCTACTATCTGGCGCGAGCCAGGATCGCCGACGGCGACGTGGCCGGCGGCCTCGACCAATGGCGGTCGTTGGCGGCCAGCATGCCGGCGTCCGACCCTCGCCGTGGCTCGCTGGCGACGGAAATCGCGGCCGTCGCCGCTTCCGGCCGACTTCCCGCGTCCGCTGAACCGGTCACGCCGGCTTCGGCCGAGATCGCGGGCGCGATCCAGCGCATGGTCGATGGTCTCGCCGCCCGCCTCCGGGCGCGCCCGGACGATGCGGCCGGTTGGGTCCGGCTGGTCAGGGCCTATGCGGTGCTCGGCGAGACCACTCGCCGCGACCAGGCGCTGCAAACGGCCGGGGCGCGCTTCGCCGGGCGGCCGGACGTGCTCGCCGCGCTCGCCGCAGCCGCAAAAACGGGCCCAGGGACCGGCCGCTGATGGCGCTGCTGCCGAAATCCCGCACCGCTCGCCGGCGCCTGATGGTGGTCACCGTGGCCGCCCCGATCCTCGCCCTCGCCGCCGGCCTGGCCCTCTTCGGCCTGCGCAATTCGATCTCCTACTTCTACACGCCGGCCCAGGCCCGCGCCGCCCACGTCGGCCCGGGACAGGCGATCCAGCTGGGCGGGTTGGTGGCCGCCGGATCAGTGGCCAAAGCGGCCGACGGAGCGACGCGGTTCACCGTTTCCGATCATCGAGCGAGCGCGCCGGTCGTCTTCCGCGGCGATCTGCCGGACCTGTTCCGCGAGGGCCAGGGCGTGGTCGCCATCGGCGCTTTCGATCGCCAGGGCGTGTTCGTGGCCACGACCATCCTGGCCAAGCACGATGAACGCTACATGCCGCGGGAACTGGCCAACGCCCTGAAGGCGCGCGGCGAGTGGCGCGGCGGCGGCGCGGCCCCAAGCTATGGGCGCGGGCCGACATGATCGACGAACTGGGGGCCTTCTGCCTGATCCTGGCGTTCTGCCTGTCGCTGGCTCAGGCGGCTTTGTCGTTCGCAGGTCGGGCGCGGCGGAGCCCCAGCCTCGCAGGCTGCGGCGAGGGCGCGGCGCTGGCCGCCTTCGCGGCTGTCGCCTTTGCCTTCGGAGCGCTGATCTGGGCCTTCGTCACCTCGGATTTCTCGGTGGTCAATGTGGCCGAGAATTCGCACACCGAAAAACCGCTGATCTACAAGATCGCCGGAGCCTGGGGGAGCCACGAGGGCTCGATCCTGCTCTGGTGTTTCGCCCTCACCGCCTATGGCGCGGTCCTGGCCACCGCCCGCGGTCTGCCCTGGTCGCTCAAGGCCCTGACCGTCGCCGTTCAGGGCAGCCTTGGGGCATTGTTCATCGGCTACATGGTGTTCGCCTCCAATCCGCTGCTGCGCCTGACCAATCCGCCGGTCGAGGGGCGCTCGCTCAACCCGCTGTTGCAAGACCCGGCGCTGGCCGCCCACCCGCCGTTCCTCTACGCCGGCTATGTCGGACTGTCGGTGGTGTTCTCCCTGGCTTTGGCGGCGCTGATCGAGGGCCGGGTCGACTCCGCCTGGGCGCGGTGGGTCAGGCCCTGGACTCTGGCCGCCTGGAGCCTGCTGACCATCGGCATCACCCTCGGCTCGTTTTGGGCCTATTACGAGCTCGGCTGGGGCGGATGGTGGTTCTGGGATCCGGTCGAGAACGCCAGTCTGATGCCGTGGTTGATGGCCACGGCCTTGCTGCACTCGGCGGTGGTCACCGAAAAGCGCGGCGCCTTGGCCGCGTGGACCGCCTTCCTGGCTATCGCCGCCTTCACCCTGTCGATGCTGGGGGCCTTCCTGGTGCGCTCGGGGGTGCTGACCTCGGTCCACGCTTTCGCGGTGGACCCCAGGCGCGGCGTGATCCTGCTGGGCGTGCTGGGCCTGGCGGCCGGTTCCGGCTTCGCCCTGTTCGCCTGGCGCGCGCCGCTGCTCAAGGACCAGTCGGTGTTCGCGCCGATCAGCCGCGAGAGCGCCCTGGTGGTGAACAATATCATCCTGGCCGCTGTCACCAGCGCGGTGCTGACCGGCACCCTCTGGCCGCTGATCCTGGAGGCGTTTGGCCGTCAAGGCGGCGTCGGCGCGCCTTACTACAACCTCGTGATCGGGCCGCTGATGGCCCTCGCCTTCGTGGTGCTGCCGGCCGGTCCGCTGTTGGCTTGGAAACGCGGCGACGCGGTGGGGGCCATTCAAAGGCTGGGCGCGGCCGGCGCCGCGGCCGTGGCCGCCGCCTTGCTAACCCTGGTTCTGGTCCATCCGCGGCCGGCGGTGGGCGTCGTCGGAGTCGGGCTCGGGACCTGGCTCGTCGCCGGCGTCCTTGCCGAGGCTGGCGGGCGCATCCGCCTGGCCGAGGCCCCGCTCGCCGAAAGCTGGCGTCGCCTGGGCGCCCTCCCGCGCGGCTCGTGGGGCATGACCCTGGCGCACCTGGGCCTGGGGTTGTTTGTCATGGGCGCGGCCTTCGAAGCCGGCTGGCGGGTGGAATCGGCGGCGGTGCTCGCCCCCGGCGGAACTATGAGCCTGGGCGGCTATCACCTTCGGCTCGAGAGCGTCAGCGACGGACCGGGCCCCAATTACGACGTCGAAAGCGCCAGAATCGTCGTCGCCGACAGCGGCGGTCGCTCGGTCTGCCTGGCGGCGCCGGAGCGACGGACCTACGATCTCGGCGGCCAGACGACCTCCAAGGTCGCCTTGTGTCCGGTGGGGCTAGACGATGTCTATGTCGTCGTCGGCGAGCGTCGCGCCGCCCCGGCCGGCTCGGTATGGCTGATCCGCAGCTATCTCAATCCGTGGATCCGACTGGTCTTCCTCGGCCCGGTGCTGATGGCTTTGGGCGGAGCGCTGTCGCTGTCGGATCGTCGCCTGCGCATCGCCGGCGGCCGCCGACGCCCGGCCGTGCAGTCCGCCTGGGCGCCCGCCGAATGAGCCGCAGGCATTGGGCTGCGATGATCGGGGCCGCACTGTGCCTCGCCGCCGCGGGCGATCCGGCCGAGCGCCTGTCCGACCCGGCCAGGGAGGCGCGGGCGCGCAGCCTGTTCCGGGAGACCCGCTGCCTGGTCTGCCAGGGCGAGTCGATCGACGACTCCGACGCGCCGTTGGCGGCCGACCTGCGGCGGGCGATCCGCCAACGCCTGGCGGCGGGCGCCAGCGATGTTGAGGTGCGCGCCTTTCTGGCGCGGCGCTATGGCGACTTCATTTTCTTTCGGCCGCGCCTGGACTGGGGCAACGCCCTCTTGTGGTCCGGACCGTTCCTGGTCGCCCTCCTCGGCGCCGGCCTTCTCGTAAGCCGCCAACGCTTGCAGCGCCCGCTGGAGCCGAGTCTCACGCCCGACGAGGAAGCTCGCCTCGAGGCCCTCGAGGTCTCCGGCGACACGGTGGCGCCCAAATTGAGGACCAGGAATGGCGCCGGGCTAACCGAAAGGTAACTTGAGAGTCCTCGCGCATCTTGTCATGCGATACTAAATTGAAGGTCCCGCGGGGAGTTTGCGCCTGCGGGAGGTTTGAGGGAACTGCAGATGGCCGTCACGAAATCTCACGTCGTCATCGGCGCCTTGGCTGGCGCCGGCATCGCCGCCGCCGCCTTGGCTGGAGCGGGATTGCGCCCGTCTGGATACCAATTCGACGGAGGCCAACTCATCAAGGCTTCGACCTTGCCCGCGCTGCCGTCGGCGCCGGGGGCGCCGTTGTCGTTTGCCGACATTTTCGAGAAGGTTTCCCCGGCCGTGGTGTCGATCGACGTTACCACCCATGCGCCGGTGACCACGCTGCGCGGCATCCCCGGTTTCGAGAACTTCCCGTTCGACATCGTTCCCCGCGGCCAGGGCCAAGGCGGCCAGGGCCAAGGCGGCCAGGGTAGCCAAGGCGGGGGCGACCTCCAGCCTGGACCCAAGCAGATGTCGGCCGGCTCGGGTTTCTTCGTCTCGCCTGACGGCTACATCGTCACCAACAACCACGTCGTCGATCACGCCGAGGACATCAAGGTGGTCCTCAAGGACGGCCAGGAGTTGAAGGGCGTGGTGGTTGGGCGCGACGACGCGACCGACCTGGCGGTCATCAAGGTCGACGGTCACAACTACCCATATGTGGACTTCGAGAACTCGGCCCGGCCGCGAGTCGGCGACTGGGTCCTGGCCGTGGGCAACCCGTTCAGCCTCGGCAATACGGCCACCGCCGGCATCGTGTCGGCTTACAATCGTGACCTGGGCGAAAACTTCGTCGACTACATCCAGATCGACGCGCCGATCAACCGCGGCAACTCGGGCGGCCCGACCTTCGACACCTATGGTCGGGTGATCGGCGTGAACACGGCGATCTTCTCGCCATCGGGCGGCTCGGTCGGGATCGGTTTCGACATCCCCGCCGACGTGGCGGCCAGCGTGACCCACCAGCTCATCTCCAGCGGCCACATCCGCCGCGGCTACATCGGGGCCACGATCCAGCCGCTCAGCACCGAGATGGCCGATTCCTTTGGTCTCGACGGACGCAAAGGCGCGGTGGTGGCTGACGTGGTGCCCAATGGGCCGGCGCAGCGCGCCGGGGTCCAGTCCGGCGACGTGGTGGTGGGAGTCAACGGCCACCCGATCAGCAGCTACACCGAAATGACCCGGGAAGTGGCCAAGGTCCCGGCGGGCGACGTCGCCAAGCTGGACATCATCCGCGGCGGCAAGCAACGCACCATCGACGTCCACACCGCCCTGCGTCCTTCCGAATCCCAGCTGGCCCAGAACGGCGGGACCAATGAGGACGAAGGCGGGATCATCGGCGGCGGCGGGCCGCGTCCCACGCCGGGCGCCTCGATCCTGGGCATGAGCCTGGCGCCGGTGAATCCAACCGCGCGGCAGGAGTTCAACCTCGGTGACAACGCCCGCGGCGTGGTGGTCGAGAGCGTCAAAGGTTCCTCCGACGCCAGCGACAAAGGCCTGCAGCGCGGGGATGTCATTATCCGCGCCGGCGATCGCGAGGTCGCCAGCACCGGCGATCTGAGCGCGGCGGTCGTCGATTGGAAAAAGCAGGGGCGCAAGGAGATTCCGCTGGCGATCAGCCGCGGCGGCCGCACCCTGTACGTGCCGCTCAAGATCGAGGGCTGAGCGATCGGCCAGGGGGCGCCATGCAGGTTCTGATCGTCGAGGACGACCTCGAGGCTTCCGAGGCCATGATCAAAGGCCTGTCGGAGGCCGGCTACGCGTGTCAGAGCGCCGCCGACGGCGAGGCCGGCTTGGCGGCAGCCGGCGGTCACGGCTTCGATGTGCTGATCGTCGACCGCATGATGCCGCGGCTTGACGGGGTGGCCATGGTCGAGCGCTTGCGCGCCGGCGGCGATCAGACTCCGGTGCTGTTTCTGTCCGCGCTTGGGGAAATCAACGACCGGGTCTCCGGCCTGAAGGCGGGCGGCGACGACTATCTGGTCAAGCCTTACGCGTTCGCAGAGCTGATCGCCCGGGTCGAAGCCCTCGCTCGCCGGCGCGAGACCGGTTCGGTCCAGACGGTGCTCAGGGTCGGCGACCTGGAGATGGACCTGCTCGGGCGCGAGGTCCGGCGCGGCGGCCAGGAGATCGACCTGCAGCCGCGCGAATTCCAGATGCTCGAATTCCTGATGCGCAACGCCGGCCAGTCGGTGACCCGCACCATGCTGCTGGAGAAGGTGTGGGAGTATCACTTCGACCCGCAGACCAACGTCATCGATGTGCATATTTCCCGCCTGCGGGCGAAGATCGACAAAGGCTTCGAGCGCGCCATGCTGCAGACCGTCAGGGGCGCGGGCTACCGCCTGGAAGCCTGAGCGAGAGCCCGATAATCTTGCACGCGACAGAGGCAAGATCTGAACCCGGCGCCATTTCTCGAGTAAGATTGAGCTGCGAGATGATTTCATCTCGAACCGCCTTGCTCCTAGTGGTCCGATTCCAACATTTGCATCCCACTTGATACAGGCTTCGGAGCAAATGTTGGAATCACGAGGACCACTACCAACCTTTTGTTTTGCTAGTGGAACTTTGAATTGACATTCGCTCGGGGACCGATGTCGACTGGGATGCGAATGTCAAATTCGTTCCACTAGGGGGGCGAGATGCGCCTGCCGCGCGTACTGCGCACCACGCCCTTCCGCATGACCTTGCTGTTCCTGGCGCTGTTCGCGGCCGCCGCCTGCGCCTTCCTGGCCTACATCTACCTGGCTACCGCCGGCGAGGTGACCCGGCGGGCCGACGCCCACGTCAAGGCCGAAATGCTCTCGCTGGAGACAGTGTACGCCCGCGGCGGCTTTCCCGCGCTCAACCAGGCGGTGATCGAACGCTCGGTGGGAAACCACGACCTGCTGTACCTGTTGATGGATAGCAGCGGAAAACCGGTGTCGGGCTCGATCGGCGCCTCGCCGGTGCATCGCCGAAATGCCGACCGTATCTGGGCCAGCTTCGTCCTGACCGAAACCAATCCCGACGGGGCGGAGGTGCGTCGACCGGCCCGCGGCCTGCAGGAACGCATGGGCGGGGCCTGGATGTTCGTCGGCTCCGACGTCGGCGAGGCCGAGAGCTTCGTGGTCAGGATTCTGCGCGCGCTGTGGGGCGCCGGGGCTTTGGTGATCATCCTGGGGCTCGCCGGGGGACTGCTGGTCAGTCGCGACGTCAGCCGCAGCATGGCCAGGCTGACCGAAGTCATCGACGCGGCCCGCGGCGGCGATCTTGGGGCCCGCGCGGCCGTGCGCGGCGCCGGCGACGAATATGACGAACTGGCCAGCGGCCTGAACGATATGCTGGAGCGGCTCGAGCGCTCGGTAGGCGGCCTCAGGCACGCCGGCGACGCCATCGCCCATGACCTGCGCTCGCCGCTCACGCGTCTGCGCGCCCGGCTCGAGGCGGCCATGATCGAAGCCGACGCCGGCCGCGCTGACCCCAAGGCCGCGCTTCACCAGGCTCTCGAAGACGCCGACGGGGTCCTGCGCACCTTTGGCGCCGTCCTGGCCATCGCCCGCCTGGAGGCGGCTGGCGACGCACCCGATCAGATCCTGTTCGACCCGGGCGTTCTGGCGGCCGACGTCTCGGACCTCTACGCGCCTCTGTGCGAGGACAAGGGGCTGGAGTTCAAAGCCGAATTGACCCCCGGGCTGAGCGTCAAGGGCAATACCGAGTTCGTCGCCCAGGCCCTGTCCAACATCCTCGACAACGCCATCAAATATACGCCGACGGGCGGCGCGGTGATGATGCGCGTGCGGCGTCGCTCGTCCGGCGATATCGAGTTCGCGGTCACCGACACCGGGCCCGGCGTGCCTGCGGCCGACCGCGCGCGCGTGATCGAGCGCTTCGTGCGCCTGGAGCGCAGCCGCAACCTGCCTGGCGCGGGCCTCGGACTGTCGCTGGTGGCGGCCGTGGCCCGCTCGCATCGCGGGCATCTGGAACTGGACGAGGGACCCGGTGTCGTCGACGGCTCCGGACCGGGACTGCGGGTCGCTCTGATCCTGCCCAAGGTGTGGTGATGTCCTCCGGGCCGGCGCTGTTCGAACTCATCGGGCCGTGCGGCCCCGTCATTGACAAATCCCGGGCGGAGCGGGCCCGCGAAAACTTGGCCCAGGCCGCGGCCGCGGACGGCTGGAGCGAAGCCTTCGGCGCCGCCTGGCCGGCGCTGGCCCCGGTGTTCGCCGCCTCGCCCTATCTGGCCGCGCTGGCGGTTCGCAACCCGGACCGCCTGCGCAAGGCCCTGGTCCAGCCGGCTGACAAGAGTCTTGACGGGCTGCTGCGCGGGGCCGGCGAAGTGGCGGACGAGCCGGATATCGAGGCCGGCGCCGCGCGCCTGCGCCTTCTGAAGGGCGATCTGCATCTGCTCGTCGCCCTGGCCGACCTCGGCGGGGTCTGGGGCCTGGAAGAGGTCACCGGCGCGCTCAGTCGCTTCGCCGAAGCCGCCGTCGCCGCCGCCCTGAGCCTGGCCGCGCGCGAAGCGGCGGAACGCGGACGCCTGACCTGCGTGGGGGATGCCGCCAGCGGTCCGGTCCCCGGCCTGTTCGTGCTCGGCATGGGCAAGATGGGCGCTTTCGAGCTCAACTACTCCAGCGACATCGACATCATAGTGTTCCATGAGCCCGAGGCCCTGCCCGTGGCCCCTGGGACCGAGCCGGACGCGGTCGCCATCCGCCTGACCGAACGCGTGGCCGGCCTGCTCCAGTCGCGGACCGTCGAGGGCTATGTGTTCCGCGTCGATCTCAGGTTGCGGCCCGATCCGTCTTCGACCCCGGTGTCGATCCCGGTGGGCGCCGCGTTCGAATACTATGAGAGTGTCGGCCAGAACTGGGAGCGTGCGGCCTTGATTAAGGCCCGGGCCATTGCCGGAGACATTCCGCGCGGCAAGCGGTTTCTGGCCGACCTCGCCCCCTTCGTCTGGCGTCGCAACCTCGACTTCGCCGCCATCGCCGACATCCACTCGATCAAGCGTCAGATCCACACCCACAAAGTGGATGAGCGCCTGAGCGCTAAGGGCGCCGATCTGAAACTGGGCCGCGGCGGCATTCGCGAGATCGAGTTCTATGTCCAGACCCAGCAGCTGATCCTCGGCGGTCGTCACGCCGAGCTGAGATCCGCACGCACTCTGGACGCCCTCGCCGCCCTGGCCGCCGCCGGCCAGATCGAGCCGGCCGCCGCCGTCGAAATGACCGAGGCCTACGAGACCCTGAGAGGCTGGGAGCATCGCGCTCAGATGGTGGCCGACGAACAGACCCATCGCCTGCCCGAAGCGGATGACGATCGCCGGCGCATCGCCGCCCTGGCCGGCTACGCCGACCTGCGCCGGTTCGACACTCAGGCGGTCAAGGTCCTTCGTGGCGTGAACGCGCGCTACGGCGCGCTGTTCGTTGGCGAGGAGCCGCTCTCGTCCCGGTTCGGCAGCCTGGTCTTCACCGGCGTGGATGATGATCCGGAAACCCTGGCCACCCTGGCGCGGATGGGCTTTCCTCGCCCGGCTCAAGTGTCCGGGACCATTCGCGCCTGGCACCACGGCCGCATCGCCGCCACGCGCACCGAACGCGGCCGCGAGCTGTTCACGCGACTGGCGCCGCGTCTGTTGGAGGCGGCCGCCGCCACCGGTGTCCCCGAGCCGGCCTTCCTGCGCTTCTCGGACTTCTTCTCCCGGCTATCGAGCGGTGTTCAGGTGCAGTCCTTGTTCCTCGCCCAGCCGAGCCTTTTGGGTCTGGTCGTGCGGATCATGGCCTTTGCGCCGCGTTTCGCCGCGACCCTCGCCCGCACGCCAGCGGCCTTGGACGCGCTGCTCGATCCCGGCTTCTTCGGCCCGATCACCCCGCCTGGCGACCTCGCCGCCCGGGTCGCCGCCGCCGACAGCTTCGAAGAGGCCATGGACTTCGCCCGCCGCGGCCACCGCGAACATGCCTTCCGGATCGCCGTGCAGGTGCTTGAGGGCGCGGCGAGCGCCACGGCCGCCGGCGTCGCTTTCGCCGACCTGGCGGACACGGTGATCGCCGGCCTTTCGCAAGCGTCCCTGGCCGAGGCCACGCGCGCCTTCGGGGCCATGCAGGGCGAGGTCGCAGTCATCGCCTTAGGCAAGTGCGGATCGCGCGAGATGACGGCGCAATCCGATCTCGACCTGATGACCCTCTATCGACCGGCGATGCCCGGCCAGGTGTCGGCCGACAAAGGCCTGAGCGCCGACACCTTCTACGCCCGATTCACCCAGCGGCTTCTGGCCGCCTTGTCGGCCTTCACCACCGAAGGCGGCCTTTATGAGGTTGACCTGCAGCTGCGACCCTCGGGCACCAAGGGTCCGGTGGCGGTCAGCCTGACCGCCTTCGAGGATTACTACGCCGGCGACGCGGAGACCTGGGAGCTCCTGGCCATGACCCGGGCCCGCCTGGTCTGGTCCACCTCGTCATCGTTCGCCGCCGTCGCCGAGCGCGCCATTGAAAGCGCCCTCAGGAGAACACGCGACGCCCAGGCCACGGCCGCCCACGTCTTGGAGATGCGGGCCCTGATGGCGCGCGAGCGGCCGCCGCAAGGCTTCTGGGACATGAAGCTGAACCCCGGCGGCCTGGTCGACATTGAGTTCTGCGCCCAACACCTGCAGCTGGTCCACGCCGGGGCTGGCGGGCCCCTGAAAGCCAACACCGGCGATGCCCTCACCGCCCTCGCGGAAGCCGGCGTGGCGCCAGCCGCGCCGCTGGCCCAACTTGGCGACGCCTGGCGCTTACAGCAGAATTTGTCGCAACTGCTGAAGATCGCCCTCGAAGACCAAGCCGATCCGGGCGACGAGCCGAAGCCCCTGAAAGCCTTGCTGGCCCGAGCCGGCGGCGCCCGCGATTTCCGCTCGCTGCAAGCCAGGCTGACCGCCGCCCGCGGGTCCGTAATCGAGGCTTCGCGCAGCCTGATCGGGCGGGCCGCCTGATCCTAGCCCAGCGCTCGGGTCACCATCTTGCGCAGATTGTTGGACAGCTTGGGCTGGGCGGCGATCCGCGCGATCTCGGCCCGCATCAGGGCCGCCAGTTCGGGCTTGTAGCGCGCCCAACCGCCCAGAGGCTCGAACAGCCGCGCCGCCGTCATCGGGTTGAACGTGTCGACGCTCAGGATGTGATCGGCGAGAAAGCGGTAGCCGGCCCCGCTGGGGTCATGGAACCTGGCCGGATTGTAGGACGCGAAGGCCTGGACCACGGCCCGCAGGCGGCTGGGGGTCTTGGGGTCGAAGTCCGGATGCGCCGTCAG
>DASXMK010000459.1:0-2978 GCA_036495705.1 Caulobacteraceae bacterium
GGCGATCGCCCCGCGCAGTCCGGCGTAGTCAGGATCCCCCACCGGTGGAGACAGGGACAAGCCATCGAGGCCGCCCCGGCAGACGATCACGACCAGTTTGCGGCTCCTGGCTCCCTGCGCGTTGTCGGCAAGCGCGCCCGAGGCGATCAGGTCGAGGCTGATGCCCAGGCTCGCAGCGCCGGCCAGCGCCGCCCGGCGGGAAACGATTGGCCCTGTCATCGACGTTGGAACTCCGGACTCATCAACAGGATTGATAGCCCCTCTGGCCGAGTCTCGGCTCGGGCGATCGTCAACGCCGCCACGCGGCCCAGGCGCGCACCGAGGGCGTCTTGCGCCAGTTGGTCGGGATTGCGCTGGCCAATCGATCGGGCGGAGAAGGCCTCGGCCCAGGCCATTCGCTTGATCACGGCGTCGGGGGCGCACCAAGCGGCGGCTTCATCGGGCCAACCCTTCGGCGAGGGCGCACTGAAGGGCTTTTGTCCCATGGCGCTCATGGCCTGAGCGATCGGTCCGACATCTGTCGGCGCCATATCCGCAGCGCGCCAGCCTGAAACCAGGAACTCGTAAGGGGTTTTGAACTTCGCTGGTGATGGCGACCAGGCTTGGGGGGCCTCGATGAGGGATTTGGCCACCGCGTCCAGGCGGCCGTGGCTTGACATGTAGGTCTGGGCAAGACGGTCGATCAGCGCAGGCGGGGCTTGATCGCTCACAAAGTGGCGGGCGATTTTGCCGGCCAGATGGCGAGCGGTATGGGGACTGGCCGCCAAATCGGTCATTACCGCGCGGGCCTGGGCCGCAGCGTCTTCCGCATAGCGACGGCCCATGATGGTCCGCGAGCCCGGCTCGTGTGCGAACGGGCGAAACATGAAACCCTGAGGCTCTTCAGGGTGATCGGGTCGACCGATGCTCCAGCCCGTCATGGCGCGGGCGAATTCGGTCACGTCGGTCTGACTGTAATTGGCTTCGAGTCCTACCGTGTGCAGTTCGAGGATTTCGCGAGCCAGATTCTCGTTGAGGCCGACGGACCGACCATTTCGGGCGGCGCGTTGCGCCAAGGGACTGTTCGGGCCCACGGATTGAGCCTGGTCGAGATAGAGCAGCATCGCAGGGTGTGAGGAGGATGCAACGAGCATGTCCTCGAAACGGCCGAACGCGTGGGGGCGGATGACCTCCTGCTCGAACGGGCCAACCAAGAGCGCCGTGTCGGCCTTGACCGCAGAAACCGTGAAGTGATTGGCCCAGAACAACGCCCAACGCTCGGCAAACCCACTGTCAGTGGCAACGGCCAGGCGCGCCCGGGCCAGGAAGTCCGCGCCCGCTTCATCGCGAAGGTGCTTAGCCGCCATCTTGACCGGATCCACTTTCGGATCGCCCTGCCGTTGCGCCAGCCTCTTTTGCTGTTGGTAAGCCCGGAATTCGGCGAGTCGCTCGCCAGAACTCGGCTCTTCGGCTTGCGGCTGGTCCACCCCCTGGGCCCTGATTTGCGCGAGGAGAAAGCCGCGCGGATCACCCCGCGCACGGGCGATCTCTCCGGGCTTGGCGCCGAGGCCAAAGCGGGTGACGGCGACGGAAGCCTCGAGATCAAGGCTCATGACAGGACGGCGCCCGGGAACTCGGACTTGACCCGAACATAGCGCGTGCTCATTTCGCCGCCCTTGTGGAGCGATCCGTTTGGCGCAGACCGTCGAGTCCCTCAAGTCTCCTAGACGCTTCTATTCAGGCGTTGATGTGGCGCCGACCGCGGAAGGCTTCGCCGTGAGGCTCGATGGGCGCGTCGCCCGGACACCAGCCGGACGCGTGCTGGCGGCGCCGACGCGGGCGTTGGCGAACATCATCGCCGGCGAGTGGAAAGCGCAGGCTGAGGTCATCGCATTGGCTTCGATGCGCGTAACGTCTTTGGCCTACGCGGCCATCGATGAAGCGCCCGAAGGCCGACAGGGAATGGTGGATGAGATCGTCGCTTTCGCGGGAAACGACCTGATCTGCTATTTCGCCTCCGCGCCGGCATCCTTGTTAGAACGCCAGCAGTCTTCCTGGAACCCGCTGATCGACTGGGCCGATGCCGAATTGAGCCTCGAATTTACGGCGGTCTCAGGGGTGATTCACAAGGATCAGCCGGCCGCGACCGTACGCGCCATCGAGAGCATGGCTCGAGATTTGGACAATTTCCGCCTGGCCGGCCTTTTCCACGCGGCTCGATTGTTCGGCTCGACGATTTTGGGGCTGGCCCTCATGCGCGCACGGCTGAGCGCGGCGACCGCGGCGGCGGCGGCTCAGCTCGATGAGATGTTCCAGGCCGATCAGTGGGGTGTGGATGAAGGGGCCGGCGCTCGAAGGCGCGCCGTGGCCGTTGAGGCGGCCATGCTGCAGGATTGGTTCGAGGCCCTGGGTCAGCCTTAGTCCGAAATCCTGCATTCCGCCCGACGCTTGTCACGAACCTGGGGCGAGACTAGGCAAAATGCGAAATCCAAAGGGGGCCCGATGCGACACATTCTCGAAGAACTAGACCAACGCAGGGCCCAGGCGCGGGCCGGCGGCGGCCAAAAGCGAATCGATTCGCAGCATGCCAAGGGCAAACTGACCGCCCGCGAGCGGATCGACCTCCTGCTCGACGAAGGATCGTTCGAAGAGTTCGACATGTTCGTCGAACACAGAAGCCACGACTTCGGCATGGCCGCTCAGCGCGTTCCGGGCGATGGGGTAGTGACCGGATGGGGCGAGATCAACGGTCGCGTGGCCTATGTATTCGCCAAGGATTTCACGGTCTTCGGCGGCTCGTTGTCCAAAGCCCAGGCGGAAAAGATCGTGAAAGTGCAGGAAATGGCGGCGCGCAATGGCGCGCCCATTATTGGCCTGTTCGACGCTGGCGGCGCCCGGATCCAGGAGGGCGTCGATTCGCTGGCGGGTTATGCCGACATCTTCCTTCAGAACGTGCTCTCCAGCGGCGTCATTCCGCAGATCAGCGTGATCATGGGCCC
>DASXMK010000460.1:0-2716 GCA_036495705.1 Caulobacteraceae bacterium
GTGTTAAGCGAGGCGGTCAGACGCATGGCGGCGCTGCCGGCCCTGCTCGAGCCACCGCGGCTTATCCGGATCCCGCGCATCTGAAGCCATGCGCCACAAAGCCTGGGGAGAGGCGCGATGAGTTCGCAGTTCCTGGATCACAATCTGGGCATACAGGCGGCGCGGGTATGCGAAGCGGCGGCTATCGCCTCCTGGTCCCTGGCCGGCCGGGGCGATGAGAAGGCCGCCGATCAGGCGGCCGTCGACGCCATGCGCAAGGCGCTCAACGACCTCGATATCGATGGCGTGATCGTCATCGGCGAGGGTGAGCGTGATGAAGCGCCGATGCTGTATATCTGCGAGAAGGTGGGCCGCGGACGCGGTCCGCGGATCGATATCGCCCTCGACCCGCTGGAAGGAACCACCCTCACGGCCAAGAACATGGCCAACGCCCTGGCGGTCATGGCCTGGGCCCCGGCCGGTTCGCTGCTCAACGCCCCCGACACCTATATGGACAAGATCGCCTGCGGTCCCGGCTATCCCATCGGGGTGCTCGACCTCGACCGTAGCGCCGCTGACAACGCCCGGACCCTGGCCGAAGCCAAGGGCGTGGCCATCGCCGACATCTCGGTGTGCGTCCTCGACCGGCCGCGCCACGCCGAGATTATCAGCTCGCTCAGGGAGGTCGGCGCCCGGGTGTGCCTGATCACCGACGGCGACGTCGCCGGGGTCATCAATACCGCCGATCGCGAGACCGGCGTCGACATGTATGTCGGCCAGGGCGGCGCGCCCGAAGGGGTGCTGGCGTGCGCGGCGCTGAAATGCGTCGGTGGTCAGTTCCAGGGCCGGCTGGTGTTCCGCAACGCCGACGAGAAGGCCCGCGCCCACAGGCACGGGGTGAAGGACCTGGAAAAGAAATACGATCTGCATGAGCTGGTGCGGGAAGACGCCATCTTCGTGGCCACTGGCGTCACCGACGGGGCCCTGCTGGACGGCGTGCGGATCAAGGATGGGCTGGTTCACACCCACACCCTGGTGATGAACTCCCACTCCCGCACGGTGCGCGAGGTGCGGATGAGACGCCCGATCTGATGGCCAGCCCGGCCGACGGGAGCGAAGATTTCCTTGGCGTCTCCTGCTCCCTGACCGGGCGCCGCTGGCGAGCCCGGCCGGCCGAACCGGCGGTGGTGCGCGAACTCCAGACCCGGCATGGCTTGGCCGAACCCCTGGCGCGGGCCATGGCCGCCCGCTTGATGACCGCCGAGGGGGCGCAGGAGTTCCTGACGCCGACATTGAAGGCGTCGTTTCCCGACCCCTCCAGTTTCGCGGGCATGGACGAGGCGGCGGCGGTTCTCGTTGACAGTGTCGCGCGCGGCCGGCCGATGGTGGTTTTCGCCGACTACGACGTCGACGGCGCCTCCAGCGCCGCCCTGCTGGTGCGCTGGTTCCGGGCCATGGGCCTGGAGGTCCCCATCTACGTGCCCGATCGCCTGACCGAAGGCTATGGCCCCAGCCCCAAGGCGTTCCAGCGCCTGCGCCAGGGCGGGGCCGAGTTGGTAATCACCCTGGACTGTGGAGCGGCCGCCGACGCCGCCCTGGCCGCGGCCGACGAGATCGGCCTCGATGTGGTGGTCATCGACCATCACCTCATGCGTGAAGCTTCGACCAGCCGCGCCGTGGTCGTGAACCCGAACCGACCAGACTGCCAATCCGGGCAGGGCGTTCTGGCGGCCGCTGGCGTCACCTTCGTGCTCCTGGCGGCGCTCAACCGGGAAGCTCGCCGCAAAGGCCTCTTCCAGGACCGGCCCGAGCCTGACCTCAAGCGCTGGCTCGACCTGGCCGCCCTCGGAGCGATCTGCGATGTCACCCAGCTGGTCGGCTTCAATCGCGCCCTGACGGCCCAGGGCCTGAAAGTGATGTCGGCCTGGGCCAATCCGGGCCTGGCCGCGCTGATGGATGTGGCCCAGGCCCCGCGCAAGGCGGCGACGGCCTATCACGCCGGATTCATTCTGGGTCCACGGATCAACGCCGGCGGGCGGATCGGCCGCTCGGACCTCGGGGCGCGGCTCCTGGCCGCCGACGACGCCGAGGAGGCGATGGCCCTGGCCGTCGAGCTCGACGCCCTCAACGCCGGGCGCAAGACGGTGGAGCGCGAAATCACCGACGCGGCCATCGCCAGCATCGAACGCGAGGCCAATTTCGACACCGCCGCCGCAGCCTTGGTGGTGGCCGGGGAGGAGTGGCACCCCGGCGTGATCGGCATTGTCGCCGGGCGACTGCGCGAGCGCTATCGCAAACCGGTGGTGGTCATCGGTCTCGACCGCGCCGCCGACCTGGGCCGGGGATCGGGTCGATCATCGCCGGGCGTCAACCTCGGTCACGCCATCCACCTCGCCTACGACCAGGGACTGCTGCTTTCCGGCGGCGGACACGCCATGGCCGCAGGCCTGACGATCCGGCCGTCCGCCATCCCGGAGTTCCGCGCCTTCCTGTGCGAAGCCCTGGCGGGCGAGGCCGCTCTGGCCGAAGACGCGCTGGACATCGACGCCCTGACCAGTCCCGCCGCGGCCACCAGCGAGCTGCCGGAGCACCTTCAGCGCCTGGCGCCGTTCGGCCCGGGCAATCCCGAGCCGGTGTTCGCCTTGTCGGGGGTCAACAGCCTGCGCGCGAGCGTGGTGCGGGGCGGGCACATCCGCTGCGTCCTGGCCGGAGCCCAGGGGGCCAGCCTGGAGGCGAT
>DASXMK010000461.1:0-1694 GCA_036495705.1 Caulobacteraceae bacterium
CGCTACCGCGAGATGATCGTGGCTCCCTCTCCTTGACGGGAGGGTCGAGACGCGGAACGCGTCCGGGTTGGGGTGCGCACCCCTGGATCTCCCCCCGCAAAGCGGGGGGAGGGCCGGCCGAACGGCCGGGAGGGGGGCGGCGACCGTACCGCGCTGCAACCGCCCCCTCCACCCCTTCGGGGTCCCCCTCCCCCGTGAACGGGGGAGGATCGGGAGCATCTGCCTAGTCAGACATAGACCAGGCCGCCGCCGACGATGATCTCGCCGCCGGTGACGAAGCTGGCGTCCGCCGCCAGATACAGCACCGCCTGCGCCACCTCTTCCGGCCGGCCCAGGCGCTTCATCGGGATTCGCGCCTTGGCGCCCTCGAGGAACTGGTCGATCTGCGCCTGCGGCAGGCCGACCTTGCCGAAGATCGGCGTCTCGATCGGCCCCGGGCTGACCGTGTTCACCCGGATGTTGCGCGGCGCCAGCTCGGCGCCCAGGGTGCGCCCGAACGAGCGCAACGCCGCCTTGGTCGCCGCATAGACGCTCGTGCCCACCGTGCCTTGCGAAGCCACCGTCGACGCGGTCAGGATGATCGCCCCGCCGTCGGCGATCACCGGGGCCGCATGCTTGATGATGAAATAGGCCCCGCGGACATTGATGTTGAACTGGGCGTCGAAGAACGCCTCGTCGGACGCCTCCAGCGGCGCGAAATGGGCGATGCCGGCGTTGACGAACAGCACGTCGATGCGGCCGTGCCGGGTCTTGACCTCATCGATCAGAGCCTTGGCGGCGGCCGTGTCGCTTTGGTCCGAGAGGATTACCTCGACGCCCGGCAGCTCGGCCTTGGCCGCCTCGGCGGTCACCGGATTGGCCCCGGTGACGATCACCGTCGCCCCTTCGGATTGGAACAATTTGGCGGTCGCCGCGCCGATGCCGGTCGTGCCGCCGGTGATCAGGGCGATCTTGCCCGTGAGTTTACTCATGGAATGAAGCCTTTCCCGCGCCGCACAAAAGCGGCCGGGGCCGGATATGGGCGCCGCCGCGCCCGGCGAAAGCGCGCCTTCCCCCACATTTTCGGGGTCGGCGGAGAGATTATCTCAAGCCGCGTGGCGACCCGGCCAGGCTCAGCGCAACGTCGCCTCCAGGGTGATCTCGGCGTTCAGGACCTTGGAAACCGGGCAGTTCTTCTCCGCCCCGGCCGCCAGCTGATCGAAGGTCGCCTTATCGAGCCCGTGGACGTCGGCCGTGACGGTCAGGGCCGAGCGGCTGATTTTGAAGCCCGCCCCCTCGGCCTCCAGGGTGATGGCGGCCTCGGTGGCCAGTTCGCTCGGCGTATAGCCGGCCTGCTGCAGGGCGAATGCCAGGGCCATGGTGAAACAGCCGGCGTGGGCGGCGGCGATCAGCTCTTCGGGATTGGTCCCGCGCTCGTTCTCGAACCGGGTTTTGTACGAATACGGCGTCTCGCTCAGCACGCCGGAATCGGTGCTGAGGTCGCCGGCGCCGTCGCGGCCGGTTCCACGCCAGGCGGCGCGGGCTTTGCGGATCATTGGAGGCTCCTTTTTCGGCTGGAGACCTAGAGTTGGGCGCCCGCCGCCCCGACCGCTACGGGTCGAGGCGGATTGAGCGTGCACCAGGCAGTGGCCCCCCTCCCGGCTATCGCCGGGCCTCCCCCCTGAGGGGGGAGAGAACGCCGGCGCTTCTCTTTG
>DASXMK010000462.1:0-1895 GCA_036495705.1 Caulobacteraceae bacterium
ACTGGCCTGCGCTCTGCTCAGCACGCCGCGCCTGCTTCTGCTCGATGAGCCGAGCGCCGGCGTCGATCCCCTGTCGCGGCGCGAACTGTGGCGGATGGTACACCACCTCGTTGGCCAGGGCATCGGCGTCGTCTGGAGCACGGCGTATCTCGATGAGGCCGAGCGCTGCGCCGCCGTGTGGTTGCTCAACGCGGGTAAGTTACTCTACGACGGCCCACCGCGGCAGCTGACCGGCCGCGTCGAGGGCCGGACGTTTCTCGTCCAAGGCGCGGGCCAAAACCGCCGCAAGGTCCTTGCCGAGGCATTGAAACGGCCCGAAGTGCTCGACGGCGTTATCCAGGGGCGGAGTATCCGTCTGGTCCTCCAGGAAAAAGCCAACCCGCCCGATGGGGCCGCCCTGGGAAGCGACTCGGTCGAGGTGACCGCCGCGACGCCGCGCTTCGAGGATGCCTTCGTCGATCTTCTCACTCGAAAGGATGAAGGCGGAAGGATGAAGGATGAAGGGGAAAACCGCTTGAATCCGGTTCATCCTTCATCCTTCATCCTTCATCCTTCCGAGGAGGTCGTCGTTCAGGCTCACGAGCTGACCAAGCAGTTCGGCGACTTCACCGCCGTCGATCGCATCTCGTTCCGCATCGGCCGCGGGGAAATTTTCGGCTTGCTCGGTCCCAATGGCGCCGGCAAATCGACCACCTTCAAGATGATGTGCGGCTTGCTGCGTCCCACTTCCGGCTTGGCCCATGTCGCGGGGCACGACCTGTACCGGGCCGCCGGAACGGCGCGGGCCCGACTGGGCTATATGGCTCAGAAGTTCTCGCTCTACGGCGACCTCAGCGTCCGGCAAAACCTGAACTTCTTCGCCGGCGTCTATGGCTTGATAGGCGGCCGCCGTCGCGAGGCCGCCGCGCGCGTGACTGCGGTGCTGGGCCTGGGGCCGTACCTCGACCGCAACGCCGGAGACCTGCCGCCCGGCTACAAACAACGGTTGTCCCTGGCCTGTGCCGTGATGCACGAGCCGGCCGTGCTGTTCCTCGATGAACCGACCTCCGGCGTGGACCCCCTGACGCGCCGCGAATTCTGGCTGCACATCAACGCCATGATCGAGCGCGGCGTCACCGTGATGGTGACCACGCATTTTCTGGACGAGGCCGAATACTGCGATCGAATCGGTCTGGTCTACCGCGGCCGGCTGATCGCCGAGGGTTCGCCGGACGACCTGAAAGATCGGGTCCACACCGACGAACGCTCCGAGCCGACGCTCGAAGATGCCTTCATCGCCCTGGTCTCTGAAGATGACAAGGTGAGGGAACAACCATGAAGAACACAGACCACCCGCCGCCGACCTCTGCGGCGACCGTGCCACAGACCAGTCGCCCTGTCACCTTGTCACCTTGTCACCTTGTCACCTTGTCATCTTCAAGAGTCCTGGCCCTGGTCCGCAAGGAATCGCTGCAGATCCTGCGCGACCCGAGCAGTTATCTGATCGCCGGGCTGCTGCCGCTGCTGTTGCTGTTGATTTTCGGCTACGGCGTCTCGCTCGACCTCCGCCACATCGCCGTCGGCGTAGTCGTCGAGCAGGGATCGCCCGAGGCCGACAGTCTGGTGGCCTCGTTTCGCAATTCGCGTTTTTTCACGGTTCGCCTGGCCCACCATCGGGCGGAGGTGCAAGGCGATCTGACGTCGGGCCGATTGAAGGGCGTCATCGTGTTGGCGGCCGACTTCGCCGACCGCCTGGGCCGCGGCGATACCGCTCCGGTGCAAATCCTGGTCGATGGCAGCGACCCGAACACGGCCGGTCTGGTGGAGAACTACGCGCAGGGCGTTTGGCAAAATTGGCTCCAACAGGAGAGCGTCTCAGCGTCCAGCCTGGTTGTCCGTCCGGCGGCCGCCCCCCT
>DASXMK010000463.1:0-7112 GCA_036495705.1 Caulobacteraceae bacterium
ATCAGGGTCGGCACGATCTGCAGCCGCTCCCAGCCTTCGGCCCAGATGCCGATGATAAAGCCGAACAGGCTGAAGGTGAGGGCGGTCAGGATCAGGAATGCCACCATCATCAGCGGATGGGCGATGTGGAACGGCACGAACAGGCGCGCGGTGGCCAGGATGATCAGGCCGAGGAGCACCGACTTGGTGGCCGCCGCCCCGACATAGGCGATCACCGTCTCCAGCCATGACACCGGGGCCGAGAGCAGCTCATAGATGGTGCCGGCCCACTTGGGCATGTGGATGCCGAAACTGGCGTTGCCGATGCTCTCGGTGAGGAGGGAAAGCATGGTCAGCCCCGGAACGATGAAGGCGGCATAGGCTACCCCGTCCACCGCTTTCATCCGCGAACCGATGGCCGAGCCGAAGACCACGAAATAGAGCGAGGTGGAGATCACCGGCGAGAGCACCGACTGGGTCACGGTGCGAAACCAGCGTGACATCTCGAAGCCATAGATCGCCCGCACCGCGTAGAGATTCATGCCGCTCGTCCCTGACCCTTGCGCCCGACCAGACTGACGAAAATGTCCTCCAGCGAGCTTTCGCGCGTGTTGAGATCGGCGAAATCGACCCCGGCTTCGTTCAGGCGCCGCATCAGGCCGGCGATGCCGGTGGTCTCGGCCTTGGCGTCGAAGGTGTAGGTGAGCGTGCTTCCCCCCTCGGACAGCTCCAGCGCATAGCCGGCCAAGCCTGGCGGAATGGCGCTGAGCGGCGTCTGAAGATGGAGCGTCAATTCCTTGCGACCCAGCTTCTGCATCAGAGCGGCCTTATCTTCCACCAGGACCAATTCGCCGTGGTTGATCACCCCGACGCGGTCGGCCATCTCCTCGGCCTCTTCGATATAGTGGGTGGTGAGGATGATGGTGACGCCTTTGGCGCGCAGGGACCGCACCATGTCCCACATGTCCCGGCGCAGCTCCACATCGACACCGGCCGTCGGTTCGTCCAGGAACAGGACCGCCGGTTCGTGCGACAGGGCCTTGGCGATCATCACCCGCCGTTTCATGCCCCCGGAGAGCGACATGATGGTCGAGTCCCGGCGATCCCACAGCGTCAGGTCGCGCAGCACTTTTTCGAGATAGGCGTCGTCGCGGGCCCTGCCGAACAGGCCGCGGCTGAAACGCACCGTGGCCCACACCGTCTCGAAGGCGTCGGTGCTCAGCTCCTGGGGCACCAGGCCGATGAGCGAGCGCGTCGCGCGCCAATCGCGAACGATGTCATGACCGCCGACGCGCACCTGTCCGGCCGTCGGCCGCACGATGCCGCAGACGATATTGATCAGGGTTGTCTTGCCGGCCCCGTTCGGCCCCAGGAGGGCGAAGATCTCGCCCTCCCGGATGGTCAGGTCCACGGCCTTGAGGGCCTGCAGGCCCGAGGCGTAGGTCTTGGTCAGACCATCGATCGCGACGACGGACGGCACGCCCTTTCAGGACGCCGGCGCCGGGGCGATCAACGCGTCGTCGATCTCGCGCGCCCGCACAGCCGCTGGGCGGTTGGTGATCCGCTGCCAGTAGCGCTCGAAGGCCGGGCGCCTTTCCAGCGAGCCGAACTGCATGCCCCAGCCGATGTGCGAGCCGGTGTAGACGTCGGCGGCGGTGAACTGATCGCCCGCCAGATAGTCGCGGCCCGTCACTGCGCCCTCCAGGGCGTCCAGCACCAGAGCCATCGAACCGTATCCGAGCTGCACCTCCTTGCCCGTCGAGTCGACCCCCAGCGACTTGTTGCTCGCCGCCGCCTCCACCGGTCCGGCCCCGAAGAACAGCCACCGATAGTAGGGACCGCGCGCCTTGTCGCCGTGCGGCGGTGCGAGCCCAGCCTCGGGAAAGGCGTCGGCAAGATAGGCGCAGATGGCCGCGCCTTCGGTCACGATCACATCGCCATGGCGGATGGCAGGCACCTTGCCCATCGGGTTGATGGCCAGGTATTCGGGTCGCTTCATCGCCCCGTCATAGCCCATGATCTCGGTGCGATAGGGGACCCCCACCTCTTCGAGCATCCAGCGCGCGATACGGCCGCGGGATTGAGGGTTGGTGTACAGGATCAGTTGGTCGCTCACGCCATTCTCCTTGAGAACATTTCCAGAACATGACCATAGTCAGCGGCGCGCCAAGGCGCAAGCTTGGCGCCCCCTGATCGACGCTGGGCCCTCGACCTCGAGTTCGGATCAGACCGGATCGCCCCAACGAGGGCAAGAGCGCCGGCGCAAAACCACCCAGGGACCTTCCCCTCGCCGGGGCGGCTCCCAAATTTGAGGCCCATACCCTGGTCAAGATGGTTATCGGCGTTCAGAATAAGAATTCAACCTCCGAAGGATTCGTCCGGTGACCGACGTTTCGGGCGCGCCTCCACGCGCCCCCCCAGCCGCGGATTTTGGCGTCGTCGACGTCAAGGCCATGCCGCGCGTGGTCCGGCGAATCATCGGTGAGGCTGTCCGGCAATGTCCCGATCGCGTCTCCCTGGCGGTGGGCGCGTCCCTGGGCGCCGCGATTTCCAGTCTCACTCTGCCCAGCCTCCTCGGGCGCGCGGTCGACCTGGCCCGACGCCTCGGCATGGCCCATCTCGATCCTCATCGCATCCGCCATGACCTGCTGATCACCGCGGTTCTGGTGGTCGCGGCCACCACGGTTCGTGGCCTCTTCACTATGGTCGCCAACTATCAGGCTGAGTGGGTGAGCCAGCGCGTCGCTTACCGCTATCGCCTGGACTTTTTCCAGCAGTTGCAGCGGCTCTCGTTTGGCTTCCATGACAAGATCCATTCGGGCGACCTCATTACCCGCGGGATGCTCGATCTCGAAGGCGCGAGGTCGTTCATCCAGAACGGCATGATGACGGCGCTGACCCTCATCCTGCTGCTGACCGTCGCCACCTGGCGAATGATCGCCGCCGATCCGGTGATGGCCTTAATCGGCCTGGCGTTCACGCCGATCGCGGGCGTCGTATTGGCGCGCATGGGCTTCTGGCTGCGCGTCACATGGCTGCAGGTTCAGCGACTGATGAGCGTGCTCACCCTCACCATGGAGGAAAATCTCCAGGGCATCCGCGTGGTGCGCGCCTTTGCCGCCAAGGCGTTCGAAATGGCCAAGTTCGATCGGGCCGCCAACGCCGCCCTGGCCTATTCCTATCGCCGCATCGTCCTGCGTTATCGCGCCGTGTCGGTCATGACCTTGAGCTTCTACGGCTCGATGGGCGTCCTGCTGTGGGTCGGCGGTCACCGGGTGGCGGCCGGGACGATGACCGCCGGCGGGTTGACCGAATTCCTGGCCTATATGACCCTGCTCCAGTCGCCGATCCGGCAGATCGCCATGATCTTCGCCGCCGCGGCCAGGGCCACCTCTTCAGGCGGCCGGCTGTTCGAAATCCTGGACCTGAAGCCCGCCATCGCGGACGCCGACGACGCGCCCGACCTCGTGGTCAGCCAAGGGGTCTTGCGGTTCGAGCACGTCGACTTCGCCTACGACCCCGGCAAGCCCGTGCTGCAGGACATCAACTTCGAAGTTCCGCCGGGCAAGACGCTCGGCATCGTCGGCCCGCCGGGCGCCGGCAAGTCGACCATCGCCAACCTCGTCCCCCGATTCTACGACGTCACCGGCGGGCGCGTAACCATCGACGGCCAGGACGTGCGCGACGTAAGCCTCGCCTCGCTGCGCCGGCACGTGGGCCTGGTGCAGCAGGAGGCCTTCCTGTTCGACTCCACGGTTACCAACAACATCGCCTACGCCGATCCCTGGGCCGAGGAATTGCGCATCCAGGCTGCCGCGCGAACCGCCCAGATTCACGACTATGTGGCCTCGCTGCCTAGCGCTTACGGCACCCGGGTCGGAGAACGGGGCGTGGCCTTGAGCGGCGGACAGCGTCAGCGGATGTCGATCGCCAGGGGGGTGACGCCGGGTCCGGGGGTCATGATTTTCGACGACTCCACCGCCGCCATCGACGCCGTCACCGAAAAGAAGGTGCGCGACGCCCTGAGCCGCGCGACCGCCGCCAAGGCCACCATCATCATTGCCCACCGGTTGTCCTCGCTGATGCACGCCGACGAGATCCTGGTGCTCGAGGAAGGGCGCATCGTCGAGCGCGGGACGCACGCGCAACTCATCGAACTCGGCGGCGAATACGCCGATCTCTTCGCCTTACAGACCCGAGCCGAACAGGGCCTTTCGATCACCGACGCGCGTTTGCGCCGCAAACTCGAGGGGGTGAGCGCGACATGACCGACTTCGCCGCCGACCCTCCGCGCCGCAACGCCAACCTCGGTACGGCGGACGCCGAGGAAATCTTCGCCTCCTTCGATACCCGCATCATTCGTCGGTTCCTCGGTTATCTTAAACCCCACCGCGGCTTGCTCCTGGGCGCCCAGGCATCGGTGCTGTTGTCGTCCCTGAGCTCAGTCGGCATCCCGTGGACCATCGGCGCGATCGTCAGCGCGGCGGTGGCCCATAATTCGCGGGCCATGGAATGGCGCGTCGCCCTGTTCGCCGGCCTTGTCTTGCTGAGCGCCGTAGCCGGTTTCTGCGATCAGTGGATGACTTCGCGCCTGGCCCAGCGGGTCATATTCGACGTCCGACGCGCTATGTTCGCGCACTTCCAGGACGTGGCCCTGACCTTCATGGACAAGACTCATGTCGGGCGCATCATGTCGCGCCTGCAGGGCGATGTGAACGCGCTGCAGGAGTTCCTGGAGAGCTCCACCGGCGCGCTTGGCGATTTCACCACCCTGTTCGGCTACGCCGTGGTGCTGATCGTGATGGACTGGCGGCTCGGCCTGCTGACCCTGACCACCATCCCCGCCCTCATCGGAGTCCGCGCGGTCTGGCTACCCTTTTCCAAGGCGACTTTCCGCCAGGCGCGCGACGCCTCCTCCATCGCCAATGGCGCCCTGGCGGAAAACATCAACGGCGTGCGCACCGTGCAGGAATCGCGCCGGGAAGCGCTGAATTTCGAGCTCTATGAGGAAAAGGCGCGCGAAAATTTCAACGCCGCGGTCAAGTCGTCCTGGCTCGCCCAGATCATGACTCCCACCGTCGACATCCTGACCGGGATCGCCATGGCGTTCGTCATCGTTGTCGGCGGCGAGGAGGTCCTGGGCGGCGCCCTGGCGGTGGGCGTGCTGGTGACGTTCATCCTGTCTGTGCAGCGTTTCTTCGACCCGGTGCGCCTGCTTTCCATGCAGTACACCGTGATGCAGCGCGCCATGGCGGCGGGTCATCGCATCTTCGAGGTGCTGGACGTGCCGGTGACCAATACCGACCGGCCGAGCGCAAAGACGCTGGACGGCGCGCCGGCAACTATCGAGCTGGATCACGTGACCTTCGGCTACGCCCCCGGCCAACCGATCCTGCACGACGTCTCCCTGCGCATCGAACCGAAAAAAGTGGTCGCCCTGGTGGGCCCCACCGGCTCGGGAAAGACCTCGATCGCCTCCCTCGCCCACCGATTTTATGACGTCGATGAAGGCGCGGTTCGTGTGGGGGGGATCGACGTGCGCGACGTGACCCTGGATTCGCTCGGAAAATTCGTCGGCATGGTGCTGCAGGAGCCGTTTCTGTTTTCCGGCACCATCGACGAGAACATCCGCTACAGCACCACCGGCGCGAGCCGCGCCGACGTCGTCGCCGCGGCCACGGCCGTGTCGGCCCACGATTTCATCACCCGCCTTCCGGACGGCTATGACACCCAGCTCGGCCAGCGCGGGCGCAACCTTTCGGTCGGACAACGCCAGCTCATTTCCTTCGCGCGCGCCCTGGTGGCCGATCCGCGCATCCTCATCCTTGATGAGGCGACGGCCAACATCGACAGTTTCACCGAGCAGGCCATTCAGAGGGCGCTCAAGGTGCTGTTCGCCGGCCGCACATGCCTGGTCATCGCTCACCGCCTGGCCACCGTGCGCGACGCCGACGATATAGTGGTGCTGCGCGGCGGGCGCATCGTCGAGCAGGGTTCGCACACGGCCCTGATGCGGCGGGCCGGGCTTTACGCCACCCTTTATGCCTCGGCGCATGGCTCGTTCGATGATCTCAAGGCCGAGGAGCCGGGGCTGGTCGCCACCTGAGCAGTCCTCCTCTGGCGCTGGCCGTTGAGGACGCTTAAGTTTCAGTCCGCGCCGCGCTTGAAGGCTGCGGTCGAAGCGAGGGAGCTCATCCTTGGTCACCACGTCTCGGCGCCTGACGCGCCTCGGCCTCATCGCCGTCGCGCCGCTGGCGTTGGCCGGCTGCGGCATCAACGCCATCCCCACCAAGCAGGTGGCCGCCCAGACGGCCTGGGCCGACGTCCAGAACGACTATCAGCGCCGCTCGGACCTGATCCCCAACCTGGTGGCGACGGTGAAAGGTTACGCTGCTCAGGAGCAGAGGGTGCTGGTCGAGGTGACCCAGGCCAGAGCCAGCGCCACCCAGGTCAAGGTCGACGCCTCGACCCTCACTGACCAGGCCGCGTTCTCCCGCTACGAGCAGGCCCAGAACCAGCTTTCCGGCGTGCTCGGGCGACTGATGATGATCCAGGAGAGGTATCCTGATCTGAAATCCAACGAGAATTTCCTGGCCCTGCAGTCGCAGCTCGAGGGCACGGAGAACCGGATCGCCATCGCCCGGCGTGACTACAACGCCGCCGTCCAGGACTACAACACCACCTTGAGGGTCCTGCCGACCTCGATCTGGGCGCACACCTTCTATTCCGGGGCCAAGCCCATGGCCCTGTTCAGCGCCACCGCCGCCGCCCAGTCCGCGCCCAGCGTCAGCTTCGACACCAGCGTGCCGCCCGGCGCCGCGCCGGGCTCGCCGCCCCCGGCCGCCAACACGGCCAAGCCATGATCCGACCGGCGGGACTGCTGGCGCCGGTCCTGGCCCTCGTCGTTGCGCTGTTCTGCACCAGCGCGTTGGCCGCCACGCCCAAGTTCCCGCCGCTTACCGGCCGGGTGGTTGACGACGCCCATGTACTTTCACCCCAGGTTCAGGCCGAACTTACGACCAAACTGGCCGCGCTGGAGCAGGCCACCAGCCGGCAGCTGGTCGTGGTCACCCTGCCGTCGCTGAACGGCGATGATATCGCCGATTATGGCTATCAGCTGCTGCGAGCCTGGG
>DASXMK010000464.1:0-2587 GCA_036495705.1 Caulobacteraceae bacterium
ACGAACCTCGAGATTTCGCGAACTGGATATTGCCGAATAGGGATCGATGAGATCGATCGGATCGAGCAGGGAATCGCAGTTGTCGCACTGATCGCCGCGGGCTCCGACATAGCCGCAGACCGGGCAGGTGCCCTCGATGTAGCGATCCGGCAGGAAACGCCCGTCATCGATGGAATAGACCATGCGATCGAGGCGCTCCTCGATGTAGCCCCTGTCCTCCAGGATGTCGGCGAACTGTTGGGTCAGGCGCCGATTTTGCGCCGACGAAGAGCGGCCAAACCAATCCCATGA
Organism: Caulobacteraceae bacterium; assembly: GCA_036495705.1. Taxonomy (GTDB): domain Bacteria; phylum Pseudomonadota; class Alphaproteobacteria; order Caulobacterales; family Caulobacteraceae; genus Acaudatibacter. The sequence continues at coordinate 292 of DASXMK010000464.1, forward strand.
CAGGCCGAAGGCCTCGCCCAAGCGGCGCTGGAGCGCGTGGTGCTCCGTGCAATAGGCGGCGACATCTTGTCCGGCCTCCCTGGCGGCCAGCTCGGCCGGGGTGCCGTGCTCATCGGTGGCGCAGATGTACAGCACCTCACGGCCGCGCTGGCGTTGGAAGCGTGCGTAGACGTCAGCCGGTAGCATCGAGCCGGTCAAGGTGCCCAAATGCTTCACGCCGTTGATGTACGGCAGGGCCGAGGTGATAAGGATGCGGGCCATGGCGGCGCCATATAGGGTGAGGGGCCGGATTTTCCCAAGCCCGTTGCCACCGCGAACCGCCCTGGCGCATAACCCGCCCCGGCCGGCTTAGCTCAGTTGGTAGAGCAGCGCTTTTGTAAAGCGAAGGTCGCGGGTTCGAATCCTGCAGCCGGCGCCAAGGGCTCGGGTGTCTGTCGCATGACTTTAACGGCCTGGGCCATGACCACCGGCGAGACCGGCATGCGCACTCAGGCCCGCGGCCTCGCCCAGGCGCTCACCGACCGGGTCGAAGAGAAGACGGTCGCGCGGTCCTGGCTGGGGGCTCGGTCCGATCGGATCGCGCCGCCGTGGCCCGACATCATCGTCAGTTGCGGCCGGCGGGCGGCGCGCCATGCCCTGACGGCGCGCGAGGCCTCGGGCGGGCGGCTGTTGGCCGTGCACGTCCAGGATCCGCGGCTGCGGGCGCGCGACTTCGACCTCGTCATCGCCATGGAGCACGACGCCATCGCGGCGGGGGAGAAAGTCATCAAAGTGGCGACCGCCCTGCATGACCTGACGCCAGCGAACCTGGCTACGGCGGCCAGAACCTGGGCGGAACGGCTGGCGCCGCTCGGACGACCGCTCGTCGGGGTCATGATCGGCGGCGATTTGCGAGGTCGGCGGTTCAGCCTGGACGACGGCCAGCGCCTGCTTGCCGACCTTCGTCGCGTGAAATCGGCCGCAGATGCGGCGCTCGTGATCACACCGTCGCGGCGCACGCCTGAGCCCGTCATCCAGCTCTTGCGGCAGGCTTTCGCCGGCGATCCGCGAGTATTCCTGTGGGACCGGACAGGCGAGAACCCCTATCGCGCCGTCCTGGCGCTGGCCGACCGCCTGATCGTCACCAGCGACAGCGTATCGATGATCTCCGAGGCGCTGGCCACACCCCATCCGGTCGAGGTGTTCGATCTCGGATTCGCGCGTCACGTCGGTTTCGTTCAGGCGCTGGTGGACCGCCAGCTCATACGCCGGTTCGATGGCGACCCCAGGCCACCCGTTACCACGGGGCCGATCAACGCCACCCTGGAGGCGGCCGCGGCCGTGCGCGCCCTGCTTCAGACGCGGACGGGCGAATCCGGATAGGCGAGTTGGCCGCGCTCGCGCCACTCGTCGGTGACGTAATTCATGATCACCGACCGGCGAAGGCCGACGATGGGCCGGGGCTCCAACCCGTGCCAGGTGTCTGTCCCCGGCACGAACACCAGGGCGGTGTTGTCGACGAACGGCGAGCGCTTGGACCAGGTGTCCGGATCGGCATACAGGTCGGTGCCAAGATCCGCCTGATCGGCCCCTTCGCTGAGATAGATCAGCATGGTGAAGCGCTTGACCCCAAGGTCGGTGTGGGGCTGCAGCCAGAAGCCATCGCTGTCCTGGGCATACTCCAGCCGCACATAGGTCCCGCCCAGATCGGCGCCGGTGGTGCGCTCGATGGCGCGGGTCACGGCCTGGGATTGAAAGGCGCCGGCGACCGCGGCGCAGAACTCGAAGCGGGCATTGTTGGTCGCGTCGAAATAGTGGCGCTGGTCATTGTGCAGCTCGCGCTTGCCGGAAACGCCATGCAGATCTGGGGCGGAAAACGGCAGCCGGCGCAGATGCTGGGTGAGGCCAGCGGGAAACACCTCCCGGACCGCCCAATGGCGGTAAGGCGCGCTCTCGGGGCGAGCCCGATCGAACGCGGCAATGAGGCTGCCGCGGACGGCGTCGGCCAAGTCGGGCATTAAAACGGTGACGGTCAAACTCGAACTTTCAGCTAGGCGGGCGGTGGATCACGCTTCGAGACAGCGGATATGGCCCTTCCCTGCACCCCTGGCCACTTTAACGGAATCCCCGGCGGAGGCCAAACGCCGTTCAGAGTGGCGGCCGCCGCCCGGACCACGGCCTGGCCTGCTCAAGCTGGGCCGCAAGCCGGAACAGTGTGGCTTCGTCCCCGGTTCTGGCGACAAATTGCAAGCCGATCGGCAGGCCGCCGGCGCTCATCGCCAGAGGAACGCTCATGGCCGGCTGGCCAGTGATATTG
>DASXMK010000465.1:0-2913 GCA_036495705.1 Caulobacteraceae bacterium
CCAGCCCCCGACGGGCGGCAATGTGGTCGAAGCGCTCTACGACTTCCCCTACCTCGCCCACGCGTCCATGGAGCCGATGAATTGCGTCGCCGAGATTGGCGATGGCGCGCCCAAGATCACCACCGGCTCGCAGATCCCGACCATCGACCAGCTCAACACCGCCATGATCGTCGGGACCCTGCCCGGCTTGGTGCAGATCGAGACCTTGTTCGCCGGCGGTTCGTTCGGTCGCCGGGCGACGTTCAAGTCCGATTATGTGTCCGAATGCGTGCACATCGCCAAACACGTCGGCGGCGGGCGGCCGGTGAAGCTGGTGTGGGCGCGCGAAGACGACATGACCGGCGGCTACTATCGCCCGCTGACGCATCATGCGGTGCGGGTGGTGCTCGGGGCCGACGGCCTCCCGGCGTACTGGCGTCACCGCATCGTCACCCAGTCGATCCAGAAGGGCTCGCCGATGCCGGTGGGCAAGGTCGACGGCACGGCGGTCGAGGGGGTGCTGGGTTCGCCCTATTTCGAGGCCACGGCCAATGTCGACGCCCAGGTGATCATGCCCGACAGCCCGGTGACCGTGTTGTGGTGGCGTTCGGTGGGGGCGACCCACACCGCCTTCGCCATGGAGCACACCATCGACCAGCTGGCCCGGGCGGCGGGCCGGGATCCGGTGGAATACCGCCGCGCGCTTTACGACAAGGGCGGGTCCAACCGCCATCGGGCGGTGCTCGACCTGGCTATGGCCAGGGCTGGTCCGGCGCCCACGCCCGGCTGGTCGCGCGGCGTCGCCGTGCACGAAAGCTTCGGCAGCGTCGTCGCCCAGGTGGCGGAAGTGAAGATGGAGGGGGGCGTCCCCAGGGTCGGCCGTGTGGTCACCGCCATCGACTGCGGCACGGCCGTCTCGCCCGATCAGATCGCCGCCCAGATGGAAGGCGGCACCTGTTTCGGCCTCTCGGCCGCCCTGTTCGGCGAGATCACCCTCAAGGACGGGATCGTCGAGCAGAAGAATTTCGACGGCTACCGAGTGCTGCGCATGAACGAAGCCCCAACCGTCGAGACCTATATCCTGCCCTCGTCGGCGCACCCGACCGGGGTCGGCGAGCCGGGCACCCCGGTAATCGCCCCGGCGGTGGCCAACGCCGTGCTGGCGGCCACCGGCAGGCCGACCGCGCGCCTGCCGTTCGTGCGCGCCTGAAGCATTTGGCGGCGTCGGAACCGTGACCATGGAGCGGCGTTAGCTGAACGGGGAGGCACCGCTAGAGGACATCATGCGGCGCTCCCTCCTGCCCGTGCTCGGACCGGTCGCTCTCGCTGTCGCGGTGTCTTGTCCGTGTCCAGCCCCCGCCGCCGACTGGATCGTGACCGTCGGCGGGCGCGGGGCCGCCAGCCCGCCCTATGAAGGGGCCGATCACGACGTCCTGCGGCCCTCGTTCACTTTCAGCGTCCGGCGTGCGGACAAGCCTTTCCGGTTCAGCCCGCCGGACGACAACGGCTCGCTGGCCCTGATCGCCACCCGGCATTTCGACTTCGGCCCGGTGTTGCAGTTCCGCTACAGCCGCGGCGACACCGGTCGGTTGCAGGGTTTCGACAAGATTGGTTTCGCCGTCGAGCCGGGCCTGTTCGTCAACTACTGGGCTACCGACTGGCTGCGCGCCCGGGTGCAGGTCCGGCAAGGCATCCTCGGCCACCGCGGGACCGTGGGCGACACCGGCATCGACTATATCTACACCGGCAAGCGCTGGGATTTCTCCCTCGGCCCGCGCTACGGTTTTGGCGACGCGCGCTACATGGACACCTATTTCGGGGTCACCCCGGCGGAGGCGGCGCGCAGCCCGTTCCTCACCCAGCCCTATGAGCCCGGCGCGGGCGCGCGCTACGGCGGCGTGGAGGCGGCGTTGGCCCGCCAGTGGACCCGGCGCATCCGCACCGTTGTCGACGTCGGCTATCACCGCCTGGTGAACAAGGCGGCCGACAGCCCGGTGGTGGCGATCGCCGGCTCGCGCGATCAGTTCACCGGGGGGATCGGGGTTACCTACAGTTTCGGCGTCCGCCTAGGCCATCATCACGACTGAAACTTGACAGCCGCCATTCCTCTCTTCCCCCTTCACAAGGGGGAAGTACGGCCGGAGGCCGGGATGGGGGATCGCCGCGCCTGCGTTTCCGTCCCCCCCTTCGGCGCTGCGCGCCACTTCCCCCCGATGCGGGGGGAAGAGATTCCATCTCTATTCAGGCCGTTCGAGGTCGGCGGGGGCGTCGACATCGTAGAGCACGCCGGCGTCCGCCGCCTCGATGAGCGCCAGGCGCTCGCCCAGGCCCTCGAGCACATCGCGCGCGCCCTCGTCGCCCTCGAGATCCAGGAGATCGCCGAACAGGGCGGCGGAGAACAGCACCGGGTGACCGCGACGCCCGTCAAACACCGGCGCGCTGGCCAGCGCCTCGCCGGCCAGGGCCAGGGCCATGCGGAAGGGTATGTCGCGCGGGATCAGCGGCATGTCGCCCAGCAGTACGAAAGCCCCGGCCGTATCGACCGGGAGGGCGGTGAGTCCGGCCTTGAGGCTGGCCGACAGGCCCAGGGCATGGTCGCGGGCGTGGACGATGTTGAGGCGCAGGATCGTGCCGCGCCGGGTGGCGAAATTGCGCGCCGCCCAGGCGACGCCGGGGTCGGCGCCGGTGACCAGCCACACCGAGCGCACCGGGGCGGCGAAGGCCGCCTCCAGGGCCCCGTCGAGCAGCGCGCCGCCACGCCAGGGCGTGGTCAGTTTGCCGCCGCCGAAGCGCGTCCCGCTGCCGGCCGCGAGCACGATCGCCTCCAGGCCGCCCGCCTGGGCAGCCTCCGCCCCTGTCGTCACCGCCCAATTCCCACTATGTTTGCCCCTGCATGAGCCCCTACGACAACGCCCTGATGACGCCGGCGCCCAC
>DASXMK010000466.1:0-7867 GCA_036495705.1 Caulobacteraceae bacterium
CATCTTGACGTTGGCAAGGTCGACGCCTGATTGGTCAGACTTCACCCGGGCCTTGACGTTGTAATCGATCACCAGCTTGACCGGGACCAGAACCTTCATCGGCCGCTCCGCTCGAAAAACCGTTCCGCGCCTGCGAAAGGAATGGAGCGCAATAACGCCTTGAGCGTGGTTTGCAACCCGCGCATGGGGCCGTTAGCGCGGTCCCGCTGGCGCCCGGGCGAGTCGGTCACTATGAAGTCGCCGCCATGAGACGCTGGTTCACCACTGCGCAGCTTACCGTGTTGGCGTTGTTCCTGACCGTCAGCGCCGGCCTCGTCGCCTATCAGATCCTGTATGTCTGGCCCGCGCAGCAATGCGATCGCGAAGGTCTGTGGTGGGATCAACGCGACCGGGAGTGCCTCACGCCAATCCCGATCGAGCGGTTCACCGGCCGAGATTTTTCCGCTTACAAGCCAGCGCCGCCGTTGCCGGCGCCACGACCGACACACTGAACTCTCTTCAGGGTCGGTTCGCTGCCGGGACCCAAAGAACATCGCCAGTTTCGCCGACGTTGGCGAACCGGGCGGCCACGAACAGCAGATCGGACAGCCGGTTCAGATAGCGCAAGGCCTCAACATGCGGACCCGGATCGAGGCCGGCAAAAGCCACGGCGGCGCGCTCGGCGCGCCGGCAGACGGCGCGCGCCACGTGCAGGTTGGCGGCCAAACGCGTGCCGCCGGGCAGGACGAATGAAGTGAGCGGCGCGAGATTCTCATTTAGGCTGTCGATCTCCCGCTCGAGTCGCTCGACTTGGGAGGCTACGATCCGAAGGGCTTCTGGCGCGTTCTCGCTTCGCGCCGGCGTGGCCAGGTCCGCTCCCAGATCGAAGAGATCATTCTGCACCCGGGCGAGGATGGGTTCGAGCGCTTCGGTGCCGCTGGCGTCCAGACGGGCGAGGCCAATCACGGAGTTAAGCTCGTCGACCTCGCCATAAGCGGTCACGCGCGGCCCAGCCTTGCTGACCTTCTCGCCGTTGGCCAGTCGGGTCACGCCACCGTCGCCAGCACGGGTGTAGATGCGATTGAGCAGAACCACCGGATGAACCCTCAGCGATGCGCCCGGCCCCACAGCATCGCCGCCACCAGCACGAGGATGGCGCCGAACTGCAGGAGGACGCGCAGCCGCATCAGTTTGTTGGACCAGGCGCGGGCAAAGTCGCCGCCCCGGAACAGGCTGTAGATGCCCATGCCCAGAGTGGCCGCCACGGCCGCCAGGGCGATCGGAATGAGGTAACTGAAGACGCCGTGCATGATCCTTACGGCCCTGCTCTAACGCGTTAGGGCTCACATCGCCATTGCGTCCGGCGCAGCTTCCGGTCTCTCTGACCGGCCAGAACACCGGAGAGCCTTCATGATCGTCGTCCACCATCTGAACAACTCACGTTCTCAGCGCGTCCTGTGGCTGCTGGAGGAGTTGGGGGTCCCGTATGAGATCAAATTCTATCAGCGCGACGCGGTCACCAACCTGGCGCCGCCGGGGCTGAAGGCCGTCCACCCGCTCGGCAAATCTCCTGTCGTTACGGATGGAGGCCTGACCATTGCCGAATCCGGCGCGGCCATCGATTACCTGGTCCGCAAATACGGCGGGGGGCGATTCATGCCGAGCCCCGAAACGGCCGAACACGAACGCTATCTGGAGTGGCTGCACTACGCCGAGGGCTCGGCCATGCTGCCGCTGATGCTCAATCTCTACACCATGCGCCTGGGAGAGGCCGGAGCGCCGCTTAAGGACAGGATCGACAGCGAGATCGATAATCATCTTGGCTATGTCGAGACTTCACTGGACGGACGCCCCTTCCTGCTTGGGCAGGAATTTACCGGGGCCGACGTGCAAATGAGCTTCGTCGGCGAGGTCGGGCGGGCATTCGGCCGGCTGGGGTCCATGCCCAATCTCACAGCTTGGGTAGAACGCCTGCACGCCCGGCCGGCGTTCCGGAACGCGCTCGAAAAGGGCGGCGCCTACAACCTCGCTTGAGTGGCTAAGGGAGGCCCTCGTCCAGCCACCCCTCGAGGAAATCGAACACCGCCGCTTTGAACAGGGCGTGCGGAATAGCGCTGAAGTGGTCGCAGCCGGGCAGGACGACGCATTTTGCGCCGGTGATCGCGTCGGCCACCGGCTGGGGATCTCCAGCGATCTCGTCCGCAGCCCCGGCGACGAGCAACGTCGGGGTCGCCATTCGCCCCAGATCTTCCATCGCCAGCGTCCTCCCGGCGGCCTCGCTGCAGGCGGCGAGAGCCAAACGATCCTCACCCTGCGCCTCGGCGAATAGGCGAAAGCCGCGCAAGGTGGGATCAACGATAGCGTCGGCTTGTTCGGCCCGCATGGCCTCGGCCATGGTCATATCGGTCTTGGCGTGGGCTTCCTGACGTCGGCGGCCAATCCCGCCCAGGATGAGATTGCCGACCCGATCCGGGTGAGTCAGGGTGGCCGCAAGGGCCAGATGTGCGCCCATGGAATAACCCATAAGGTCGACGCGCCTCAGCTCCAGATGGTCCATCACGGCGATGATGTCGCCGGCCATGCGGTCGCGGTCGTAGAGGGCGGGATCATGCGGCTTGTCGCTCTCGCCGTGGCCGCGCAGGTCGATGGCCACGGTTCTCCAACCCTTGCGCTCGAACGCCGTCAGCCAGCCCAGGCGTCGCCAGTTCTCCTGGCGATTGGTGGCGAAACCGTGGACCAGCAACGCGACGCCCGCCTCGTCGCCTCCCGGGCGGGTGTCGTCATAGGCGAGGCGCAGGTCGTCGCGGCGGAAATAAGCCATAGGCTTGAGCGTACGGCGGCCGCGCACTTGAGCAAAGCGGTTCGGGCGCCTTAATCCAGGGGACTATGAACGAAGAGGTGTTCATAGGCGGCTGGACACGCGGCAAGCTCCGCGAACGCAGCCAGAACGAGCGTCACGCCGTGTGGAAACGGGCCAGGGCTCTGCACTCGGCCGAAGGCAACCACCTGGCCAGGGCCATCGAACTCCTCGGGCTGCCCTATGCGGAGCCGGAACCTCTGGCTGCGGACGATCCTCTGGCGGTGCGCATGCGCGAGATCATGGTTTCTCCGGCCGCCCGGGCGGCGGCGGTGGAAGCGACCCTCGACGGCTTGCCGGCCATGGCCGGCATCGACACGTTGATGCATCAGAGCCTGGGCGAGGCGTATCGGCTGAATCCGGCCGCCGTGCCCACGGCCGGGGCCATGACCGCCGAGTTGATGAACTCGCTGGGGTACGCGCCGGCAGGCCACAAGCAATTGCCGGCGCGCCATGTGGCCCGCTCAGGGATCTTCTGGAAGCGGGCGTGAGCCCGCTCCGCCTCGGTCGGATCAGGCCTCGGCTTCGACCTTTTCGCGTTTGGAAAGATCCTCGCCGGTGACCTGGTCGACGACCTTCATAGACAGGCGCGTTTTGCCCCGATCGTCGAAGCCGACCAGCTTCACCTTCACGGCCTGACCCTCCTGGAGCACGTCCGAGACCTTGTTCACACGCTCGTTGGCGATCTGGCTGACATGTACCAGGCCGTCCTTGGCGCCAAAGAAGTTCACGAAGGCGCCGAAGTCCACGATCTTAACCACCTTGCCTTCGTAGATCTGGCCCACCTCCGGCTCGGAAGTGATGGACCGGATCCAATCGACCGCGGCTTTGATCTTGGCCCCGTCGCTGGCGGCGACCTTGACCACGCCGTCATCGTTGACGTCGACCTTGGCCCCCGTGGTGGCGACGATTTCGCGGATCACCTTGCCGCCCGTGCCAATCACTTCGCGGATTTTGTCGACCGGGATGTTGATGGTCTCGATCTTCGGGGCGTATTCGCCGACGTCAGGCCGAGCGCCGTCGATGGCCTTGGCCATCTCGCCCAGGATGTGCAGCCGGCCGTCTCGCGCCTGGGCAAGGGCCTGCTTCATAATCGCTTCGGTGATGCCAGGGATCTTGATGTCCATCTGCAGCGAGGTGACGCCTTCGGCGGTGCCGGCGACCTTGAAGTCCATGTCCCCCAGATGATCCTCGTCTCCGAGGATGTCGGACAGAACCGCGAAGCCGTCCTTCTCCAGGATCAAGCCCATGGCGATGCCGGAAACCGGCTTCTTCAAGGGGACGCCGGCGTCCATCAGCGCCAGCGACGAGCCGCACACCGTGGCCATGGACGATGAGCCGTTGGACTCGGTGATCTCCGAAACCAGGCGGATGGTGTATGGGAAGTCTTCCTTGGACGGCAGCATCGGCCGGATGGCCCGCCAAGCCAGCTTGCCGTGCCCAATCTCGCGCCGGCCCGGGGCGTTCATGCGCCCGGTTTCCCCCACCGAATAGGGCGGAAAATTGTAGTGAAGCAGGAAGGCTTCCTTGTAGGTGCCCTCCAGCGCATCGATGAACTGCTCGTCATCGCCGGTGCCCAAGGTGGCGACCACCAGGGCCTGGGTCTCGCCACGCGTGAACAGGGCCGAGCCGTGGGTCCGGGGAAGCACCGATACTTCCGAAACGATAGGGCGAACCACATCGACGGCGCGGCCGTCGATGCGTTTGCCGGTTTCCAGGATGCCGCGACGGACCACATCGGCCTCGCAGGCCTTGAACACCGAGCCGAGCTTGGCTGGATCGACGCCATCCGGATTCTGCTCGGATTTGCCCAGCGCAGCGGCGGCCTTGGCCTTGGCCGCGCTGACCGCGTCATGACGCGCGCCCTTGGCCTGAATGGCGTAAGCGGCCTTGATGTCCTTGCCCACGAGCGCCGCCACTTTACCCACCAGAGCCTCGTCGTCCTCGGGGACGAAATCGAACGGCTCCTTGGCGGCGTGCTCGGCCAGGTCAATGATAGCCTCGATGACCGGCTGGAATGACCGGTGGGCGAACATTACCCCGCCCAACACCTCGTCCTCATTGAGTTCCTTGATCTCGGACTCGACCATCATGACGGCGTCGTGAGTGCCGGCGACCACAAGGTCGAGGCGATTGGCCTCGTCCTTGACCTGATCGAGAGTCGGGTTGAGCACATATTGGCCGTCGATGAAGGCCACGCGGGCGGCGCCGATGGGGCCCATGAACGGCACGCCGGAAAGGGTCAGCGCGGCGGAGGCGGCGACCATGGCCACGACATCCGGGTCATTGTCGAGGTCGTGCGAGAGGACGGTGACGATCACCTGCGTTTCATGCTTGAAGCCCTTGACGAACAGCGGCCGGATCGGGCGGTCGATGAGCCGGGAGACCAGGGTCTCCTTCTCCGAGGGCCGGCCTTCGCGCTTGAAGAAACCGCCGGGGATCTTCCCCGCAGCGAAGGTTTTCTCCTGATAGTTGACGGTGAGCGGGAAGAAATCGAGGCCAGGCTTTGGCGCCTTCTCAAACACCACGGCCGCGAGGACAGTGGTGTCGCCGTAGGTGGCGAGGACCGCGCCGTCGGCCTGTCGGGCGATGCGCCCGGTTTCCAGGGTGAGCTTGCGGCCCCCCCAATCGACGGACTTGCGTCTGATATCGAACATGACTTTGGTTCTTCTTTCTCTTCAAATCCCGAGGGCCTATTCCCTCAGGGGGCGGACAGGGCGGACGGCTGACAGCCGTAGGTTTCCGGAATCCTCTCCTCGTTCGACAGGCGGGTGAGGATTGCTGATTGAACCCTCGGCGTGTGGCTCCCGCGGCCACGTGGCGGCGGGAGTGGAGTACGGCGCCCTTCATGCCTGTCGATGGCGGGCGGCCGTTAAACCTTAGAAGAGCGCGCGGAACTGAGCACGCGTCTCCAGGGAAGAAATGGCCTAGCGGCGAAGGCCCAGGGCGCCGATCAGCGCCTGATAGCGGGCTTCATCGGACGATTTCAGATGATCGAGCAGCGAGCGTCGCTGCGAGACCAGCTTGAGCAGGCCACGACGGGAATGGTTGTCCTTCTTATGAGTGCGGAAGTGCTCGGTCAGATTGGCGATCCTCTCGGAGAGGATGGCCACCTGGACTTCGGCGGATCCGGTATCGCCCGTGGACCGGGCGTGAGTCGTAATCAATTCGGTCTTGCGTTCGGCGGTTATCGACATCGGGTTCTCTTAAGCTCAAGCGAGATGAAAAACACGCGTCGGGCTGAGCCTTCCGGCGCGCATTTCGCACAAGGCGACGATCCTTTCTCCGTGGCGGGCCGAAACCATGCGCGAGGCGCCTAACCGCGCCGCCAAGGTTTCGACCTGCCGGGGAAGCAGAACGATCGACCGTCCCTGCGTCAGCCTGAAGGCGTCTTCGGCGGTCACGGCCTGCTCCGGGATGTCGTCCAGGGCGGTCTCGACCGGAAGCAGGGCCTCCAGGGGCGCGCCCCTATGACACAAACTCTCCAGGCTTTCCAGTGCAATCGCCGAGGCTTCATCGAAGCGGCCGACGCGCGTGCGCCGGAGTTCCGAGACGTGGCCGCGCACGCCAAGCCGCGAGGCCAGATCGCGCACCAAGGCGCGCACATAGGTTCCTTTGCCGCACTCGATCTCGAAATCGGCGTGGTCCGCGTCCGCAGAGCCGATGAAGCGCGCCTGATGAATCACCACTTTGCGGGCGCTCAGCGGGACGGAAATGCCCTTACGGGCAAGATCGTAGGCCCGTGCGCCGCCGACCTTCACGGCCGAGAACGCCGGAGGGAGCTGATCAATCTCACCGACGAACGCGCTTAGCGCTTCGGTGACAGCGACGCTGTTGGGGCGGGCGTCGCAGACCGCGGTCACGGCGCCTTCCGCATCGAAGCTGGCCGTCTCCACACCCCAACGGATCGTGAAGCGATAGGCCTTGTTGGCATCCATCAGAAACGGGACGGTCTTTGTCGCCTCGCCAAGGGCGATCGGCAGGACGCCGCTCGCCAACGGGTCGAGGGTTCCGGCGTGGCCGGCCTTCTGGGCGTTGAAGGCGCGCCGCACCCGTGCGACCGCCGCCGTCGAGCCAAGACCGCGCGGCTTGTCAAGGTTCACCCAGCCGGAAACGGCGTCGCCCTTTCGGCGGCGGGCCATCAGTCCGGATCCGCAGGATCGTCGGATCTGGTCTCTACATCGCGTCGAATCCGCGGATCGTTGAGCAGCCGGGTCATGCGATTGGCCGCCTCGAAACGTTCGTCATGAAGGAATTTGAGATCGGGCGTGAAGCGCATGTCGATGACATGCCCCAGTCGGCCGCGCAGGCGCCGGGCGGCGCGGTTGAGGCCGGCGACGACGGCCGGCGCGTTCTCGCCGCCGAGCGGCTCGACGAAACACAGCGCATGTTTCAGGTCGGGGCTGACCTTCACCTCGGTGATCGTGACCGAAACGCCGGCCAGCACCGGGTCGGCGAGTTCCTCATGCCGCAGGATGTCGACCAGGGCGTGGCGCACGAGTTCGCCGGCGCGCAGCTGGCGCTGCGAAAGGCCGGGTTTGGGTTGGCGGCCCGGCGAGTTGGGGCGGGACATCAGTTCGGATCCGGCGTGGCGCCTGCGGGGGATCGGACCCCGGCGTGGCGGAAGGGCGGGCTTCTATGGCCGTCGGCGAGACTTGTCCAGCGCCTCGCTAGGGCGCGCGCACGAACTCCGCATCGATGACGATCTGGATCGGATCGGCGAAGAACGGCGACATGCCGTATGCCTTGGGATCAATGGCGGTTCGGGCGGTTACGCCCATGCGTGGGGCGCCAAAGCCCTTGCCGGCCCCGATGAGCTCGACATCGAAGGTCTGCGGGTGGCTGACGCCCATCAGTGTGAACGCGCCGCTCACCTGGCCGTGGGTCGCATCCCTTTGGTGAAAACTGGTGGAGACGAAGCTCGCCTGCGGGAAAGCGGGCGATTTCAGGTACTTCTGCGAGAGCTCCTCGGCGAACCCCGCCACCGGGGTTTCGATAGAGGCCGTGCTCACGGTGGCCGAAAGTTTCGAC
>DASXMK010000467.1:0-2276 GCA_036495705.1 Caulobacteraceae bacterium
TCGTACTCGGCCGTGAGCCGGGCCACCAGCTCGGCCGCGGTCGGCACGTGGGTGACCGCGCCGATGCCCTGGCCGCAGCCCCAGATATCGCGCCAGGCCTTGGCGCTCTGGTTGCCGCCGGAGCCGAAGTTCATTTTCGACGGATCGGCCTGGGGCAGATTCTCGGGATCGAGGCCGGCGGCCACGACGCTGGGGCGCAGATAGTTGCCGAGCACGCCGGTGAAGAGGTTGGTGTAGACGATGTCCTCGCCGCCGCTGGCGACGATCATGTCCTTGTAGCCGGGCGGGGCGTTGGCTTCGCGGGTGGCGATGAACGCCGAGCCGACATAGGCCAGGTCCGCGCCCATGGCCTGGGCGGCCAGGATCGCCCGGCCATTCGAGATGGCCCCGGAGAGCGCGATCGGCCCGTCGAACCACGTCCGCAGTTCCTGGATCATGGCGAAAGGCGACAGGGCGCTGGCGTGGCCGCCGGCCCCGGCGGCCACCGGGATCAGTCCATCGGCGCCCTTCTCGATCGCCTTGCGGGCGAAGAATTCGGAGATGACGTCGTGCAGCACGACGCCGCCCCAGCCGTGCACCGCGGCATTGACGTCGGCCCGGGCCCCCAGCGAGGTGATCACCACCGGAACCTTGTACCTGGCGCACAGCTCGACATCCTCCTCGAGCCGGTTGTTGGTCTTGTGGACGATCTGATTGACCGCGAACGGGGCGGAGGGGGTCTCGGGATGGGCCCGGTCCCAGGCGGCCAGCTCTTCGGTGATACGCGCCAGCCACTCGTCGAGCTGCGACACCGGCCGGGCGTTCAGGGATGGAAACGAGCCGACGATGCCTGCCTTGCACTGGGCGATGACGAGGTCCGGCCCCGAGACGATGAACAGGGGCGAGCCGATGACCGGCAGGCGCAGGCGATCGCGCAAAACGGGCGGCAGAGCCATTGTTTCTTAAGTCCCTCCAACTGAACGGCGTTCAGCCTTACCCGTTCGCACCTGCGAGACAAGCCCTCGCCTCGTCCGGGGCGGCCGGCTAAGAGCCTGAGCCGATGCCGCAAGCCACCCAGATCACCGCCAAAGGGCCGCGCGAGGCGGTCATGGCCGCAGCCAGGGCCATCGACGGCGACCCGGCCCTCGAGGCGGCGGCTTTTGCCTATATCGAGGAGGACGAGGCGCGGGGGACATGGCGGCTCGACGCCTATCCAATCTCCGATTCGGAGGCGGCCTGCCTGACCGCGTTGCTCGCGGCCCAGACGAATCTCGCGGTCCGACAGTCGGACCTGGCCGACGCCGACTGGATCGCGCTGTCACTCTCGGGCCTGCCGCCGGTGCGGGCCGGACGGTTTTTCGTCCATGGGGCGCACGACGCCGGACGCGTGCCGGCGGGAACCGTAGGCCTGAAGATTGAGGCCGGCGCCGCCTTCGGCACCGGCCACCACGGCACCACGGTCGGATGCCTGAGGGCGCTGGACGTCCTGCTGAAGGCGCGCCGGTTCGTTAAGGTGCTGGATGTCGGAGCCGGAACTGGCGTCCTGGCCATCGCCGCGGCGCGAGCCGGCGCCCGCGCGGTGGTCGGAACTGACATCGACGGCCAATCGGTGCGCATCGCCGCCGAGAACGCGCGCCTCAACCGCGCCTCGGCCCGATTTGTGCGCGCCAACGGCCTTGGACACAGTCTGGTGAGGCGCTCCGGGCCCTACGACCTGGCCTTGGCCAACATCCTGGCCCGGCCGCTGATCGACCTGGCGGGCGACATCGCCGGCGCGCTTGGGCCCGGCGGAGTGGTCATTCTCTCGGGCTTGCTGCGCAACCAAGCGCGCGCCGTGCGCGCGGCCTACCTGGCCCGGGGCTTTCGCGCCGTGCGCCGGATCGACATCGACGCCTGGACAACCCTGGTGATGCAAAGGCGCGAGGCCGCGAAGCCTTAGCCCCCCGCCGGCGCGGGGTCGGCGACCTCGGCCAGGATCTGGGCCTCGAGCTCGGGACTGGCCTGGCCATCGGTGGTGTTCATGACATGCTTGGGCACCAGCAGGATGACCGGCACGATCAGGGCGTAGACGATGGTCGTGGCGATCACGCAGTACAGGAACCCGTAGGTCGGGCTGGACGCGAAGATCTTCGATCCCAGCAGGTCGCTGCCGCGCGAGGACAACACATTGCCGGCGGTGATCAGGGTCATCATGGTGCCCTGGAGACCCGGCGGGCAAGAGCGGATGGCCAGATCATAGATGGCGGCGGCGGCGATCCCGCCGATCATGCCGATCGGCACCGCCATGATCAGAGCCT
>DASXMK010000468.1:0-1601 GCA_036495705.1 Caulobacteraceae bacterium
TTCGACGCACGGCCTGACGCCAACGGAGGCGGGCCGGAACTTCTACGACCGCGCCAAACGGTCGATCTAGGAAGCCGAGGAGGCGGAACTCGCCGCGCGCGGCGCCGCCGCGGCCCTCACCGGCCGACTGCGGATTTCTGCGCCGGTGACGTTCGCGCGGCTTCAAATAGTACCGAGGTTGCCTACGTTCTTCGCCGAAAATCCCGCTCTTGAGATCGATTTGGTTCTTGAAGATCGAGACGTCGACTCGATAGCAGAAGGTATCGACGTGGCACTTTGGATCGGCCCTCTCGCCGCCTCTCCGCTGATCGCGCGCAAGATCGCGACTTGCCGAAGAATTGTCGTTGGCGCCCCCGCATATTTCGATGCTATGGGGGTCCCCCAGAAGCCAACCGACCTTCTCGGGCATCAGGCCGTCATCTATGACCAGCGTCAGGGCGGCCAGACCTGGACCTTTCGTCAAGGATCGGCTGAGATTTCCATAACGGTGAACGGAAGGCTTCGCGTAAACGCGGCCGAAGGTGCCCGGGAGGCGGTGTTTGCCGGTCTCGGCCTTTCCATCGGTGGATCAGAATGGATGTTCACGCCTGAACTGAAGTCAGGAGCGGTCAAAGTCGTGCTGGCGGACTGGTCATTGCCGCCCGGCGAACTTTGGGCGGCGTTTCCGACCGGGCGGCAAGCCAGCGCCAAAGCCCGCGCTTTCGCGAGCTTTATGGAGAGCCAAATGTCCGATAGCGGGACGAGCGCCTTCGGGTCAGGACGAGAATAGCAGCTGGATCCTCTATACCCGCCATCCATCCCAGATATGGGTCATAAAGTGCCAACGGCGATCGCCGAGGTCCTTAAGCCAGAGGCGGAAATATACGCTACCCGATGGCGTCAATCTCCATCCCGCCATGTCCGCTCGCGATCCCTGAGCCGACATGCCGCCCACACACCGAGTGCTCAAACGTTCCCTGACGGCGATGGCTTGGATGTGCTTTAATCCTGGAACGGCAGCCACGCCTTTCACAGGAGGCTACATGCCCACCATTACCACCAAGGACGGCGTTGAGATTTTTTACAAGGACTGGGGTTCGGGCCAGCCGATCGTGTTCAGCCATGGCTGGCCGCTGTCGGCCGATGACTGGGATGCGCAGTTGCTGTTCTTCCTGAATCATGGCTATCGCGTTATCGCCCATGACCGCCGTGGTCATGGTCGCTCGACCCAGACCGCCGACGGCCACGATATGGACCATTATGCCGACGATCTGGCAGCACTAACGGCGCATCTCGACCTGAAAAACGCCATCCATGTCGGCCATTCCACCGGCGGCGGTGAGGTCGCGCACTATCTGGGTCGGCATGGCGAAAGCCGGGTGGCCAAGGCAGCGCTGATCAGCGCGGTGCCCCCGCTGATGGTGAGGACGGCGGCCAATCCGCTCGGCCTTCCCAAGGAAGTGTTTGATGGCTTCCAGGCGCAACTCGCCGCCAATCGTTCGCAATTCTATCGCGACGTGCCGGCAGGGCCTTTCTATGGCTACAACCGGCCGGACGCGAAAGCCTCGGAAGCCGTCATCCAGAATTGGTGGCGCCAGGGCATGATGGGCGGTGCTAAGGCG
>DASXMK010000469.1:0-2905 GCA_036495705.1 Caulobacteraceae bacterium
CCCTTCGGCGCTTCGCGCCACTTCCCCCCGATGCGGGGGGAAGAGAACGGCTCTCTTCCCCCTTCACAAGGTGGAAGTACCCGCGAAGCGGGGGATGGGGGTCCCGGAGGTCATTTCCGCCGCGGCGGCTCGCGGCCTTCCAGGAAGCTGCGCGCGGCGATGCCCAGATAACGCGGATTGCGGATGGCCAGGAAACCGACGCCGATGGCCGCGGCGATGGCGGTGACCGGCTTCTCCTTGAGCAGATTGACGATGCGGGCGAAGGGGTCCTTGCCCTTGGGAACCAGCTTCGCGGCTTTGGGCCGCCCGCCGAGCGCGATGGCCACGCCGGCGATCAGCAGGATCGCTCCGGCGGCGGCGGCCACGGTGGCCGCGGCCCCAGCCGGACCCAGGCGCGGCAAGACCAGGGCGAACAGGGTCAGGGCCAGGGCGGCGACGAAAATCGCCGCGCAGGTGGCCAGAACCGCCGCCGCCGCCAGGCCGAGACCGACCTGGCGCAGAAACAGCCTGATCACCTGTCGCGGTTCGAGGACAGCAACAGGCCGATCAGCAGGCCGACGCCCAGGCCGGTCAGCGCCGCGGTGACCGGGCGCTCCTTGACCTTGTCGACCACATAACGCTGCGCCTCGTCGAATTGCTCGCTGGCGTTTTCGCGATAGGCCTTGGTCTGGACGCGTAAGGCCTCGGCCCCTTCCTTGAGGGCCTTTTCGGCGACCTTGGCGGTCTCGGCGATCTTCTGCTGCGCCGTGGCCAGGGCCTCATTGAGGGCGGCCTGGCCCTTGTCGATGGCCGAAGCGACCGATGCGGCGGTTTCCTTGGTGGCGTGTTCGAGCGTGTCCGTGGACATGATGTTCTCCAAGCTCGGAGGCGGCGCGACAGCGCCAAACCTGACGCGGCCTGAACGCCGCCTTGATCCAGGCAGTTCCGGCCCGGGGACCGGAGGCGCAACTTAAGGGCTTCCGGCAAGGCTTTCCAGAGGGGAAGCTTCAGCGCACGGCGATGATGTTGTCGTCGGAGTCACGGTCGATCAGCTCGTTGTAGGGATCGACGCCGGCGAATTTCGGCTTGGCGGCGGTGACGAAGCGCACGGTCTGGGTCCCCGAAACGACGCGGCGCTCATCGAAAGCCAACACCTGGCGCGGGCCGAAATCGCCCTCGCCCGGGCGGACCGAGAAGACGCCCATGGCCACATTCTCGTCCATGGGCGCGCGACGCTCGAGGCCAACGCCGTTGGCGTAGAGTTTCTGGGCGCTGAAGGTCAGGGCCACGTCATAGCGGCCGTCGGGTCGGCGATGGGCCACGGCGTCCGTGGCCTTGAGGTCATAGAGGGTGATGTTTTCGAACAGGTCGGTGATCAGCTGCTGCTTGTCGGCCGGGGCCTGGGCCCTCAAGGCCGCGACGAGGTCGAGGGCCGTGGGATAGGGCGCGCCCTTGAAGGCGTATTTGGCCAGCAGCGAGCGCAGGGCGCGGTTGACGGCGTCCTCGCCGATCTGGTCGGCCAGGCGGTACATGACCAGCGAGCCTTTGCGGTAGTGGATGTAGCCCTGGTTGGACTCGACCTTTTCCAGCGGCTGCTCTTCGGAGGCTTCGCCGCCGCGCGCGCGCAGATAGGCGTCGAGCTCGTATTTGAGGAACTTGCGGATGCGGTCGGGGCCGTAGAGCTGGCGCATGACGCGCAGGGCCGAATACTGGGCCAGGGTCTCGGACAGGGCGGTGGCCCCCTGCTGGTCGGCCCCGATGAGCTGGTGGGCCCACCACTGGTGGGCGAACTCGTGGGCGGCGATGTAGGTGACCATGTCGATGCGGGCCGGATCGCGATAGTCGGCGACGAAGCCCAGGCCCTCGGACCACGGGAAGGTGCCGGCGAACGACTGGGCGAACTGGGCGTAGTCGGGGAACTCGACGATCCGCGCCTGGTGGAACTGGTAGGGGCTGAAATTGGCCTGGTAGTAGTCGAGCGAGACGCGTAGGGCGCGCAGCATGCGCGCCACGTTGGCCCCGTGCTTGGGATCGTAATAGACCGCGAAACGCACGCCCTTGTAGGTCTGCCGCCTCACCGCATAGCGCGCCGACTGGATGGAGAAGAACTGCAGGATCGGCCGGTCGGTGACGAACCGGGCCGTGCGCCAGGGGCCGTGGACCACGTCGGAGACCTCGTCGCCGGGGGCCAGCGGAGTCTGGTCGGCGGCGGTGGTGACGGTGATATCGCTCATCGTCCAGCCGACGTGGCCGATGTAGGTGTGGGCCCGCGAGGCCTGGTCGCCCAGCGGCGCGGGATGCAGCGACGCGGGCAGCCCGTAACGACGACGCTTGGCGCGGTCGGTGAGCAGCATGCTGCGGTCCATGCCGATGATCGGGGCGATCTGGGCCGAATTGACGAAGGTTCCGTTGTCGACCACCGAGGTCAGGTCACGGGTCTTGTGCTGGGCGTTGCGGAAGCCGCGCTCGGCCAGGCGGGTGTCGAACGACAGGTTGCGGCGCTCGCCCGGGGCCATGGGCGTATCGAAGGCGAAGATCCGGTAGTTGAAGGCGTCGTAGGTCTTCTTGGCCCGGGCCCCCTGGACGCTGAGGGCCAGGACTTCGAGGTCGCGGTCGAAGCGGACGTGCACCTCGCGCAGCGGCGCCCCGGTGTTGTTTTCCAGGACATAGACGCCGCGGGTCTCCAGGGACGGGGCGTGCGGGTCGATGACCACGCTCATGCGCACGGCCACGACGTCGGGCTGCTGGACCTTCTCGAACGGCAGCAGCGCTTTTTCGTAGTCGGCCAGGAAGCGGTCGTCGCCGGGACCGGTCCGGTAATGATTGAGGACATTGGTGTTGCGGTAGATGAATCCTCCGGCGGCGACGAACACGATCAGCGCCGCCAGCCCGATCCAGAGCGCGCCACCGCGCAGACGCAACGGGG
>DASXMK010000470.1:0-10343 GCA_036495705.1 Caulobacteraceae bacterium
ATCCTCGGCCAGCGAGCCGGTCTGGCCTGTCCGCCCAAAGCCAATAGTCGCGCCGTCCGGACCGTCGACGAGCCTGGCCGGCCCCAGGCGGGCGGCGCCCAACCGCAGGGCCTCGGTCTCGGCCCGCCCTTGCGGCCCAAAGCGTCCGGCATATTCATCCAGGCGCTCCGAGAGGGTCGCCACGGCGAAGCCCGCCTCGGCCTGGGCGCGCTGACCAACCTCGGCGCTGACCCGTCGCCATCCGACGACCCCGGCGACGCCAAACGCCAGCCAGAACACCCCGAACAATAACGACAGCCGGGTTATGGTATTGATCTTGAAGGCGAGGCGCATGGCGATCGCCTGGCGCGGGGCCAGCGATGGCTAGTTGGACATGGCCGCGACGGCCGCATCAAGCGAAGGATAGACCCCGAGAACGGCTCCAATCCCGCTGGTCTCCAGCACCAATTCCACGTTGGGCTGGGGATTGGCGATCGTCGCCTGTCCGCCGACTTCCGACAAGGACCGGGCCGCCATCATCAAGGTCCGCAAGCCCATCGAAGCCATGAAGCTCACCTCGGCCAGATCGATGATCAGCTTGCGGCGCAGCCGGCTGAGGGTCTTGAAGCTCTCGTCAATCGACAGGGCCCCATCGATATCCATGCGTCCGACTGGGGCGGCGCGGGTGAAGCCGCCCGGCAATTCCTCGACGATCAGTTCCATATCTTGGCTCCCACCGCGCCTGCCTCCAGTCTCCGAAGGGCGCCAGGAAGAGTCAACCGCCGCCTTCACGGCTTCGATTGGATCATCCGATCATGACAAGTCGGCGACACGTCCGGCAGCCGACGGACCGATCATCGGGCGGCCTCGGCCAGCGCGCCTTTTTCCCACTCCAGGAACTCCGGCGTCTCCAGCAGCCGCGTGGCGTAGGCGCCGGCCGCGCCTTCGTCGCCAAAGTCGGACAACCGCAGGCCATAGGTGCGAAAGCGGGTCGCCACAGGCGTGTAGAAGGCGTCGGCGATCGACCACTGCCCGGTGAGGAACGGACCGCCGAACCGGGCCAGAAGATTGCTCCACAGGGCGACGATGCGGCGGATATTGCCCGCCGTGGCTTCGGCGACGTCGATCCTGGAACGGCCGGCGATGTTCATCCAGCACTCGCCGCGCAAAGAGGCGAAACCGGAGTGCATTTCAGCGGCGGCGCTGCGTCCGAGCGCGCGGCGAGCGGGGTCCGCCGGCCAAAGCCCCGCGGCCGGAAATTTCTCATTGAGGTATTCGCAGATCGCCAGGGTGTCCCAGATCGTGAGGCTATCGTCCTTGAGCACCGGCACCAGCCCCGTAGGCGAGCCGGCCGCCACGATCTCGTCATAGGTCGAGGTGTTGCCGAGCCTGATCAGGGTCTCGGTGAACGGGGCCCCGGTTCGCCTGAGGACCAGCCAGGGCCGCAGGGACCAACTGGACAGGTTCTTGTCGCCGATCAGGATTTCCATCGAATTGTCTCCCCAATGCGTTTGTGCGCGTTAGCCCGATTGCCCATGGCCTAGCCAGGGTCTCGCCGGTTAGATGGCCTCAACAAACAATTAGACCAGGGGGTGGCCGGGCATGGCGACCATCGAGGCGGCCGGCGCGCCGGCCCGGGCCAGCGAAGGCTACAAGCGGGCGGTGATCGCCTTTCTGTTGGCGGCTTACACGCTGAACTTCGTCGATAGATCTATCGTCGCCATCATCGGCCAGGCCATCAAGGTTGACCTGAAGCTGACGGACACTGAGCTCGGCCTGTTGGGCGGCCTGGCCTTCGCCATCCTCTACACTCTGCTGGGTGTGCCCATCGCCCGCCTGGCCGAGCGCTGGAATCGGGTGTCGATTATCGCCGGCGCGATCGTAATCTGGTCGTTTTTCACCGCCGCGTGCGGCCTGGCGGCCAATTTCGTCACCCTGCTGGCCATGCGGGTGGGCGTTGGCGTCGGCGAGGCCGGGTGTTCGCCGCCGTCGCATTCCCTGATCTCCGATTATTTCGAGCCCGAACG
This sequence comes from Caulobacteraceae bacterium, assembly GCA_036495705.1. Lineage (GTDB taxonomy): Bacteria > Pseudomonadota > Alphaproteobacteria > Caulobacterales > Caulobacteraceae > Acaudatibacter. Next base: position 2,007 of record DASXMK010000470.1, read on the forward strand.
CCGGGCTTCGGCCTTGTCGGTCTATTCCTTCGGCATTCCCCTGGGGGCGATGATCGGCGCCATCGCCGGCGGCTGGCTGGCCACGAATTTCGGCTGGCGCATCGCCTTCATGGCCGTTGGTGTGCCTGGCCTTATCCTGGCGCTCCTGATCAAGCTGTGCGTGCGCGAACCCGCTCGCGTGGCCTCGGATGTAGGCGCGCCGCCCTCTGCAGCGCCGAGCCTCAGCCTGGCGAACGAGCTGACCGAGATCTGGGCCGTGACGCGGACCCTGTTCGGCAGTTGGCCGGTGGTCAACATGGTGCTGGGCGTGACCATCGTCTCCATCGCCGGCTACGGCATCGGCCAGTTCTCAGCCCCCTATTTCAATCGCGAGTTCGGACTCAGCTACGCCACCGTCGGTTTGATCTTCGGGCTGATCGGCGGCTTCTCGGCCGGGGCGGGCACCCTGGCGGGCGGCTTCGTCAGTGACTGGGCGAGCAAGCGCCACGCCCGCTGGTACGCGCTCACGCCCGCCATAGGCCTGGCCATCGCCACGCCAATCTATGTGCTCGCCTATCGCGAGGTGGACTGGCGCGTCGCGGCCGCGATTCTGCTCGTCCCCGGAGTGTTCCACTACACCTATCTCGGGCCGACGTTCGGCGTGGTTCAGAACGTGGTCGAGACCCGCCGCCGGGCCACGGCCACGGCGGTGATGTTCCTGTTTCTCAATATTATCGCGCTCGGCGGGGGCCCGTTTTTCACCGGTTGGATCATCGACCGCTTCGCGCAGTTCGATTTCACCCATCCCGGTCCGCACCGACTGCTCACCGTCGTCACCGGCCTGTTCGGAAATGGCGCGCAGGGGACCGCGAGCTTCAACGTCCAATGTCCGGGCGGCGTCGCTCCCAAGGGATCGACGGTGATGCAGGTGATCGGCTGTATGCGGGCCGAAGCTGGGGCAACGCGTCAGGGCATATTGGTGACCATCGGTTTCTACGCCTGGGGCGCGGTCCACTATCTGCTGGCCAGCTTCGGCATGGCCGCGCGCATGGCCAAGGCCGACGCGGCGCGGGCGGCGGGCGAACTCTGATCCCCTTCCGCGCCCCGGGCACTCACGCTAAGAGCGCGCCATGATCGAACGCTACGCGCGCCCGGAAGCGGCGGCCATCTGGTCGCCGCAGACCCGCTTTCGCATCATGTTCGAAATCGAGGCCCACGCCGCGGACGCCATGGCTGAGCTGGGCGTCATTCCCAAGGCGGCGGCCGCGGCCATCTGGGAGCGCGGCGGCCAAGCGATCTTCGATCCCGATCGCATCGATGAGATCGAGCGCGAAACCAAACACGATGTCATCGCCTTCCTGACCCACGTGACCGAGATTGTCGGCCCCGAGGCGCGCTTCCTGCACCAGGGCATGACCTCCTCGGACGTTAACGACACCACCCTGGCCGTGCAGCTCACCCGGGCCACCGACCTGTTGCTGGAGGATGTCGACCTGGTGCTGGCGGCGCTCAAACGCCGGGCCTTCGAATATCGCCTGACCCCGACGGTCGGGCGCAGCCACGGCATCCATGCCGAGCCGACCACTTTTGGCCTGAAACTCGCCGGTCACTACGCCGAGTTCGTTCGCGCCCGCGAACGCCTGGCCCTGGCGCGGTTCGAGATCGCCACCTGCGCCATCTCCGGGCCGGTGGGCACTTTCGCCAGCGTCGATCCCAGAGTGGAGGCCCATGTGGCGGCCAAGCTCGGTCTGGCCGTCGAGCCGATCTCCAGCCAGGTCATCCCGCGTGACCGGCACGCCGCCTATTTCGCCCATCTGGCCGTCGTCGCCTCGTCCATCGAGCGCCTGGCCGTGGAGATCCGCCACCTGCAGCGCACCGAGGTTCTGGAGGCCGAAGAGCCGTTCGACGCCTGCCAGAAGGGCTCCTCGTCCATGCCGCACAAGCGCAACCCCATCCTGACCGAGAACCTCACCGGGCTGGCCCGCCTGGTGCGCTCGGCGGTGATCCCGGCCCTGGAGAACGTCGCCCTGTGGCATGAGCGCGACATCAGCCATTCCTCGGTCGAGCGCGGCATCGCCCCGGACACGACGGTGCACCTGGATTTCGCCCTGCGCCGCCTGGCCTCCCTTATGGAGCGCCTGGTGGTCTATCCGGACAACATGGCCCGGAACCTCGAAAGGCTGGGCGGCCTGGTGCATTCCCAGCGTGTGCTTTTGGCCCTGACCCAGAAGGGCCTGGCCCGGGAAGCCGCCTACGCCGCGGTGCAGCGCAACGCCATGGCTGTGTGGCGCGGTGAAGGCGCGTTCCTCGAGCTGCTCAAAGCCGATCCGGAAGTGCGTGGGCGGCTCAGCGACGAAGAACTGGCGGGCCTGTTCGACCCCGCCTGGCATTTCGCCCATGTCGATGAGATCTTCGCCCGGGTGTTCGGGCGGGATTAGGTCTCGCCGTTAGGCCTCACCGCGCAATTGGCCGCGGGCCACGGCCATGAACTCGTCCATCTTGGACCGCACCTCATCCTCGCTGACGGCGAGGCCCGAGGCGGCCAAATCTTTGCTGACCTTGCGCAGCACGTCATCATCGCCGGGCTGCTCGAAATGCGACTTCAGCACCGCCTGGGCGTAGCTGTCGACGCTCTCCAGGCCCATCAAGTGACCGGCCCACTCGCCCAACATGCGGTTGCGTCGCGAGGTGGCGCGGAATTCCAACTCCTGGTCGTTGGCGAACTTCCGCTCGAAACCCTTTTCGCGATCATCGAGACTGCTCATGAGAAACTACGGAACCCTGCCAGCGGGCTCGCTCAATATCCTTCCGGCGAGGGCTGGGCAATGTCGTCGGCGGTTTCGGCGTCGTGGAACTTGGTGAAATCGATCTGCCGCACGCCGCCACGATCGACGGTGAAGATTTCAGCCAGGCGTCGGCCCCACACGATCTGATCGGGCGTGTATGAGGCGCGCGCGTGGATGGTTGAGACAAAAGTCTCGTCCAAGCCCTTCATCACCACGACGATCTCGGCCCGTTGCGCCGCCAGGCTGGCGGCCGTCTCGCCCCACAGGGGACTGGCCTCGTCGATGACATGGATGACCTGCCAGGTCAGGAAAAACAGCGGCGTTCGTGAACGCACGGTCGACAGATCGAAGAACCGGCGCATCACCACGCCTTCGACGGTGGTGACGTTGCGCACCAGGCTGAGGTTGACCTCGGCCTCGACCACCATGTTGCGGCGCTGGTTGGCGGCGCGGAACATCAGCGCCGGAGCGCCATCGAACGGGGCCACCACGGCGATGTTGGAGAACATGATCCTGGCCGTCGGCCGTGAGAAGCGCGCGAACAGCAGGCCAGTGGCGATGGCCAGGTTGAACAAGCCGACGAAACTCTCCAGCGTCATGACGACGTTGGCGTAGAGACTTCGGGGCCACATCACGCCATAGCCGACGGAAGCCACGGTCTGGACCGAAAAGAAGAACGAGTCGGCGAAGTTGCCCGGCCGGGCGTTGGCCACGCCGCCCGGATCGACGAGATAAGCCAGGGCGAAGATGACGTTGATGCCGAGATATCCGCCGGCCATCAGGGCCAGGAACCGCGGCAGGGAGATGGTCAGCAGGATGTGGTAGGCGTCGCGCCAGGCGTCCCTTGGCAGGCCGACGTAGTTCGATTGCGCCGTTCCCAGCCGCGGATAGCTGGCCGGGGCGGGCTGCTCGGCCGTATCGTCGATGGCGTCCTCGCTCACGCTCTCGCACCCCTTTCGCCGGCCCTGGCGGTACGCAGGCCGTTTGCGCCTGGCCCCCCGATCAGATAGATTCCGCGGCGCCGGATGAAGCCGTCGGCTGCCCGAATCATGGCATCGCGCGCCGCGTCTGTTCAGTCGCCGGCGCGGTGCCGTGTCCAGGGTCTCTCGCCTGGCCAGAGGAAGGCCGAAACCATGACGCGCCGCAAGAAAATCTACGAAGGCAAGGCCAAGATCCTCTACGAGGGGCCGGAGCCCGGCACGCTGATCCAGTATTTCAAGGACGACGCCACCGCCTTCGACGGGACCAAGAAAGCGGTCCTCGAGGGCAAAGGCGTCATCAACAATCGGATCAGCGAATACATCATGACCCGGCTGAACGCGATTGGCGTGCACAACCACTTCATCAAGCGGATGAGCTTGCGCGAGCAGCTGATCAAGGAAGTCGAGATCATTCCCCTGGAGGTGGTGTGCCGCAACATCGCCGCCGGGTCGCTGTCCAAGCGGTTCGGCATTCCCGAAGGCCAAACCCTGCCGCGCTCGATCATCGAGTTCTATCTCAAGGACGACAAGCTGGGCGACCCGATGGTGGCCGAAGAGCATGTCACCGCCTTCAACTGGGCCCAGACCCAGGAGATCGACGACATGATGGCCATGACCCTGCGGGTGAACGACTTCCTGTGCGGCATGTTCGGGGCGGTGGGCATCACCCTGGTGGACTTCAAGGTCGAATACGGCCGGGTGTGGGAAAACGATTTCTCACGCGTGCTGCTGGCCGACGAGATCAGCCCGGACAGCTGCCGTCTGTGGGACGCCGCCACCAACGAGAAGCTCGACAAGGATCGTTTCCGGCGCGACCTCGGCAGTGTCATCGAAAGCTACACCGAGGTCGCCCGGCGCCTCGGAATCATGAAGGAGATGCCGACGGTCATCCAGGGCGGCATCCACTGAGCATGAGAGCCAAGGTCGAGGTGTTCCTCAAACCCGGCGTCCTCGACGTCCAGGGCAAAGCGGTGGAGAACGCCCTGCATGGCCTGGGCTGGGCCGGCGCGGCCAATGTGCGGGTGGGCCGGGTGATCACCTTCGACCTTGCGGCGGCGAACGCGGCGGACGGCCGCGTCGAGGCCGAGGCGATGTGCGATCGCCTGCTGGCCAATCCGGTCATTGAAAGCTGGACGGTCGAGGTGACGGCGTGAGCGCCGGGCCATGAAGGCGGCCGTGGTGGTCTTCCCCGGCTCCAACTGCGATCGCGACTGCAAAACCGCCATTGAGCGCACCACCGGGGCGAGCGTGACCCTGGTCTGGCATGGCGAGAGCGAGCTCCCTGCCGGCCTCGACCTCATCGTGCTGCCCGGCGGTTTCGCCTATGGCGACTATCTGCGCGCCGGCGCGATGGCCGCCCTGTCGCCGGTCATGGGGGCGGTTGGCGAAGCGGCCGCCCGCGGCGTGGCGGTGGCCGGCATCTGCAACGGCTTCCAGGTGCTGACCGAGGCCGGTCTGCTGCCGGGCGCGCTGCTACGCAACGCCGGCCTGAAATATGTCTGCAAGCCGGTAGAGCTGGACGTGGTCAACACCCAGACCCGTTTCACCGCCGCCTACGGCGAGCAGCGTCGCGCGGTGATGACCGTGGGCAATGGCGAAGGGGCCTATTTCGCCGACCACGAGACGTTGGACCGGCTGGAGGGCGAGGGCCGGGTGGTGTTCCGCTACCGCTACAACCCCAACGGTTCGGCGCGGGCGGTGGCCGGGATCGTCAGCCAAGACGGCAATGTCCTGGGCGTCATGCCCCACCCCGACCGGGCCTTCGAGACCGAGCTCGGCTCGGCCGACGGGGCCCTGCTGTTCCAGAGCGTGCTGGGCGGGTTTTGACGCCAAAAAAAGGGCGGCCTTTCGGCCGCCCTAGGGGAGAGCTCAGGGATTAGAAGATCAGCGCGACGCGGTGCCGATCGGCGAGGGCGAGCGCGCGGCCTTGTTGCAACGTTCCAGACCCTTGCCGTCCAGGGCCTTGGCCTCGCCGGCATAGGCGGTGACCGGGCCAATCTTGTGGGCCAGCTCCTGGCAGCCGGACACGCCGGCCGAGTCATCGGGGGCGACCGAGGCGATGCAGGTGGTCCCGGCGCAGTTCCACACCGCACCGGCGGCGATGAAGCTGGCGTTCGTGGCCTGCGGCTTGTCGAGGGTCGCGACCACGCGAGTGTCGGCCAGGGCGGTCCCGGCCAGTGAGAAGGCGGCGAAGGCCGCGGCGATGGCGAGTTTCATTTGGGGCGCCTTTCGTTCTTTGAAGATGGAACCCAGGCGTCCGCCTGGGACCGGTTGACTGCTCATCCGCTCCCCGTGAGGCCCAACTGGCACACCGGCCACACCCGGAACTTGACACTGATTAGATACCGGCGATCGCATGGATTGCAAGAAAAATCTTCACATCGTTTAGATTTTTTACGGCGTTTAGATACCTGCGATCATAGTGCACTGCACAATGAGCCGAAGCCAGCGGTCCCGCTCTGCCCGCCATTGGCGGAATCGACGCTGCGTGGCTAATAGGCGCCGATGAACGCGCCCGCTCAGAATATGGCCGAAGTCGCCGCCGAGTTCGGCCTCGCGACCGACGAATACGATCTCATCGTCCGACGTCTCAATCGCGAGCCCAACCACCTGGAGCTGGGCGTGTTTTCGGTGATGTGGAGCGAACACTGCTCCTACAAGTCCTCGCGCCTGCACCTGAAGGGCTTTCCCACCGAGGGCCCGCGCGTCATCCAGGGGCCGGGCGAAAACGCCGGGGTCGTCGATATCGGCGATGGCCAGGCGTGCGTGTTCAAGATGGAATCGCACAACCACCCGTCGTTCATCGAACCCTATCAAGGGGCCGCCACCGGCGTCGGCGGCATCATGCGCGATGTGTTCACCATGGGCGCGCGCCCGGTGGCCCTGTTGAACGCCCTGCGTTTCGGCGATCCTTCGCACCCGCGAACGCGACGTCTGGTGGCCGGAGTGGTGGCCGGGATCGGCGGCTACGGCAATTGCGTCGGCGTGCCGACCGTGGCCGGCGAGACCAATTTCCACCCCGGCTATGACGGCAACATCCTGGTCAACGCCATGTGCGTGGGCCTCGCCGACAGCGACAAGATCTTCTATTCGGCCGCCCCGGCCGCCGGCCTGCCGGTGGTCTATTTCGGCTCCAAGACCGGCCGCGACGGCATCCATGGAGCGACCATGGCCTCGGCCGAGTTCGGCGAGACGTCCGAGGAGAAGCGGCCTACCGTCCAGGTCGGCGATCCCTTCGCCGAGAAGCTGCTGATCGAAGCGACACTGGAGCTCATGGCCACCGGAGCGGTAGCCGCCATCCAGGACATGGGCGCGGCCGGCCTCACCTCGTCGTCGGTGGAGATGGCCGGCAAAGGCGGGGTCGGCATCGACCTCGACCTCGACATGGTCCCCCAGCGCGAGGCGGGCCTCACCGCCTATGAGATGATGCTGTCGGAGAGCCAGGAGCGGATGCTGGCCATCCTCAAGCCCGGCTGCGAGGCCGATGGGCGGCGGGTGTTCGACAAATGGGGCCTGGACGCGGCGGTCATCGGGACCACCACCGACACCGGTCATCTGGTGCTGCGCCACGGCGGCAAGGTCGTGGCTGACCTGCCTCTGGCTCCCCTGACCGAAGATGCGCCGCTCTACGACCGGCCGTGGACGGCGGCGGCGCGCCCGGCGCGACTGGACCCGGCCACGGTTCCTGCGCCGGTGGACTGGGCCGGCGCAGTGGTCAAGCTGATGGCCGTTCCCGACATGGCCTCCAAGCGCTGGCTTTGGGAACAGTACGACCGCCATGTGATGGCCGACACCCTGGAGGATTCAGCCACCGGGGCCGACGCCGGGATCGTGCGCGTGCACGGGACGGCCAAGGCCCTGGCCGTGACTTCCGACTGCACGCCGCGCTATGTCGCGGCCGACCCCTATGAAGGCGGCAAACAGGCGGTGGCCGAGGCCTGGCGCAACCTCACCGCCGTCGGCTCCGAGCCGATCGCCATCACCGACAACCTCAATTTCGGCAATCCCGAGCGGCCCGAGATCATGGGCCAGATCGTGGCCGCCATCCGCGGCATGGCCGAGGCCTGCCGCGCCCTCGCCTTTCCGGTCGTGAGCGGCAATGTCTCGCTTTACAACGAGACCAACGGCGCGGCCATTCCCCCAACCCCAGTGGTGGGCGCGGTGGGTCTGATCGCCGACAGCCGGCGGCGCGCGGATTTCGCCTCCGCAAAAGCCGGCCAGGCGCTGATCCTGGTTGGCGAAACCCGCGGCGAACTGGGCGCCAGCCTTTACCTGCGGGAACTGCTTGGACGCGAGGATGGCGCGCCGCCGCCCGTCGATCTGGCGGCCGAGCGCCGCGACGGCGACTTTGTCCGTAGTCTGATTGCTTCCGGCCGATCACAGTGCGTGCACGACCTGTCGGACGGTGGCCTGATCGCCGCCGCCGCCGAGATGGCCCTGGCTTCGGACGTCGGCCTTACCCTGTCGCTGCCGACGGGCGTGGCGGCGCACGGGTTCCTGTTCGGCGAAGACCAGGGCCGCTATCTCCTGACCAGCGACCGGGCGGATGAGATCCTGTCGGCGGCCGCGGCCGCCGGGGTTGCGGCCATTCG